>JAHFDQ010000214.1 GCA_023248915.1 Archangiaceae bacterium
AGCGCGCGCGGAGCGCCGGCCGGGACAGCCCCTTCAGCGCCACCTTGTAGCCGCGCGCGTGCAGCTTGACCTGGACGCGCTCGGCCACCGCGCGCTGGTCGTCGAGCGCCTGGTCGAAGAGCAGCGTCACTTCCCGGGGGGCTCCGACCGGTGCAGCGGGAGCGACCGCCGACGCCGCCGGCGCGGCGGGCGCAGAGCCGAGCGCGGGCGGCATCAGGCCGGACAGGGGCGTCGCCGGCGCGCGCACGAAGTAGCGGGTCAGGTCGGCCCGGTCGATGGCCGACTCGAAGGCGCCGCGAAAGCCGGGCCCGACGGCGGTTCGCCGGAAGGCGAGGTAGGTCGCGTAGAGGGCGGGGGTACCGGGGTTCGAGCCCGAGTTGGGTCCACCGAGCGAGACCTCGGCGCGCCGGAGCGCCAACAACCGCGCCGCGCCGCGCTCGTCGGTGGCGGTGACGGTGAGCGCGTCGGCGTAGGGCCGCCCTTCTGGAAAGCTGGGGTTCGCCCGGAACGTGCCCTTCTCGGCGCCGAGTCGGAACGGGCCGACTCCGGTGAGCCGGCCGTCGCGGGCCTCGACGACGGCCAGGGCGGGGTGGCACAGCGAGCTCTCGAGGTCGGGCCAGGGAAAGGCCAGCGTCAGGTCGAGCGTGAATTGCGAGGTCACCGCCGACGACAGCTTCGCCCCCTCGTCCTTCAGCGGGTAGAGCAGCGCGCGGTAGGGTGACGCGGTGGCCGACTGGGCCGCGCGCGACAGGCTGTCGGCGAGCTCGCGGGCGCCCAGAGCCCGCCCGTCGCCGAAGCGCAACCCGGGCCGGGTGACGACGCGGACGATGCCCGGGCTCGGTCGGTTGAGCTCGTGGGCCAGCACCCCCACCGGGCCGCGCGCGGCGTCCCAACGGCAGACGCTTCTTGCCACCAGCGCGAGCAACGCGGCCTCGGACGGAGTGTCGGCGAGCAGCGGGTCGGCCTCGGTCTGCGGCGCAGCCAGGGCCACGCGCAGCGTGCCGCCGTAGCGGCCCCGGGAAGCGGCGCTCGCGGGAAGCGCGACGAGCAGGGCGGTGAGGACGGCGCGCTTCATGGCGGCCCCCTTCGGAAGACCTGCAGCTCGCCGGTGCCGTCGGCGAGCCAGACGGCCAGCACCAGCTCGTCGGACTTGTCGCCGTCCAGGTCGGCGGCGGAGATCGCCAACACGCGCCCTCGCAGGGACTCGCTGCGCCAGGCGGACGGAGCCGCTGCGAGGTCGACCCGGGCGCCCTTCGAGCCCAGCGCTTCCAAGTCGACGAGGAGGAAGACGCGCAGCTCGTCGGGGTCGGCCTGGAAGCGGGGAGAGCTGGCGGCGACCGCCAGGGTGCCGGTGCCGGTCAAGTCCACGAGCCCGCTGCCCGCGCCCGCACCGGAAAGCTTCAGCGTCTCGGCCGGGCCGGCCGCCGAGGCGCCGGCGGTGCCGTCGGGGTGGACGAAGAGGAAGGCGTTTGCCCGGACCGAGACGGCGGAGAGCGGCGAGGACAGCCTCACGGCGCCTCGGGCGCCGAGGTGCACCTCGGGCGCGAAGGTGTTGGTGCCTTCGCCCAGGCGGCCCCCGAGCACCGCGTCTCCCACCGAGGCGAGCGGGGCCTCGTCGAGCGTCCCGACCGCGGTGAGGCCGGTCGCCGCGGCGTAGGCGAGCACCTCGCCCCGGGCACGGCGCGCCGAGAAGTACAGCACCCGGGGCGGACCCGGAAGGACGGCGATGGCGCCGAAGGGCTCGCGGCACGGGGTTTCCGAGTCGGGCAGCGAGCGGTGCTCGTGGCGGGCGAGCAGCTTGCCGTCGCCCGAGTAGACGAGCACCTCTTCGTCGGTGAGGACGGCGACCTCGGCCTTTCCGTCTCCGTCCAGGTCGCCGGTGGCCAGGGCCGCGGGCGGGTTGGTCAGGTGCGCGAGGCTGGCGCCGGCCAGGCGCAAGGGCAAGAGCGCCTGCGCGGGCATGGCCGGGGCGGGGCCGGGGGTCGCCAAGGCCAGGGCGGTGGCGTCGGCTTCCACCGACTCGTAGAGCAGCTCGGCCGGGCGCGCCGGGCGGGTGGGCGAGCTTCCGGCCCAGAAGTTGGGGCGGGTGCCGAGGAGATCGCCCCGCGCGGTCAGCTTTCCGGCGTCGAGCGACACCGTCAGCCGCACCAGGCACGAGGCCCCGCGCGCCCGGGCGGCGGCTTCCGAGGCCTCGGCGGTGGGGGCTTCGATGGGGACGGCGCCGACGCCGCGCGAGGCGAGCTCGGCCGCGAGCAGCGTCTGCAGGGCGCGCGCGAGCTCGGGGGCGGCCCCGGTCACGAATAAGCCTGCCGGTGCCTCGGCCCCGTGCGCGGCGGCCGAAGCGGCCAGGCGTCGCGCGAGGTCCGCGGCGGCACCCGGCCCGGAAGTGGCTACTATCGTCGCGGCGAGGGCGGCGGCAATCACGGCCTGCCCCGCTGGTCGCCGAGGAAGAAGTCGGCCGTGTCGAATTGCCCGGGCGGAGGGGCGAGCGCCGTAGGGGCGGTGCCCACCAGGAAAGGTTCCAGCCGCCCGGGCACGGCGGTGCCGGCCAGCAGCCCCGACGTCGGGTCCACCCGGGCGAAGGTGACCCCTGGTGGCACCTCGAAGTCGCGCTGGGGCAGCCCCTGGTGCGCGGCCTTCATGAACGAGAGCCAGATGGGCAGCGCGGCCTTGCTGCCGGTCTCGCCGGGCCCGAGCGAGTCGTGGTTGTCGAAGCCGACCCACGCCGAGGCTACGTAGTCGGCGGTGTAGCCCGAGAACCAGGCGTCGCGGTACTCGCTGGCGGTGCCCGTCTTCCCCGCGGCGGGCCGGTTCAGCTCGAGCACGGCGACGGCGGTCCCTTCCTCGACGACGCTGCGCATCAGCGAGGTGGCGAGGAAGGCGACAGCCGGCGGCAGGGTTTCCTCGAAGGCAGGTTCGTGCCACTCGAGGACGCGGCCCTCAGCGTCGGTGACGCGCAGCACCTCGAGCGGTTCGGCGTACCGCCCGAGCGCCTGGAGCGTCGCGTAGGCGTTGGCGATTTCCAGCATCGACACCTCGCCGGTGCCGAGCGCCAGGGTGAGGTTGTCGGGCAGCGGCGAGTGGATGCCGGCGCGCTGGGCGAAGTCGATGGCCGCCTGCGGCGTCAGGGCCTCGATGAGGCGCACCGAGACGGTGTTCTTCGACTTGGTGAGCGCCTGGCGCAGCGTCATCGGCCCCTCGAACCCGGTGCGCTCGTAGTTCTGCGGCTTCCAAGTCTTGCCGGTGTACGGGTCGCGAATGGCTTCGGGCGCGTCGTTGACGACGGTGAGCGGCGTGTACCGCTGGGACAGGAGCGCCGCGGCGTACAGGAAGGGCTTGAACGACGAGCCGGGCTGGCGCCGCGCCTGGGTGGCGCGGTTGAAGGCCGACAGGTTGAAGTCGTACCCGCCCACCATCGCGACGACGTGGCGGTTGGCCGGGTCGATGGCGAGGAGCGCGCCCTGCACCTGGGGCACCTGGTCGAGAGTGGCCTCGAGCGGCGCCGCCGGGCCAGCGCCCACCCGGGTCAGCTTCACTCGCACCAGGTCGCCGACGGACAGCACGTCGGAGATCTTCGCCGGCAGCGGGCCCAGCTTGCCGTCCTTTCGGGGGCGGGCCCAGGCGACCGACGCGTACGGAATCTGCGCGGCGCGGCCGGCCAGGTCGACGGCGGCGACGTTTGCGGCGTCGTCCACGGCGCGGACTAGGGCGGCCAGCCGCAGCCCTTCCTTCAGCGGCCGCAGGGCGAGGCCGCGGACGAGCAGCTCGCTGTCGTCGGGGCTGGGTTCGACCTCGACGCCGTCGCCCTGTTCATAGTCCGCCTCGGGCGTGGGCTTCAGCGCGAGGCCCTCCTCGTCGGCGGCGGGGCCTCCGGGCTCGGCGAGCTTGAACAGGTCGGCGACCAGCACTTCGTCCGGCTGGCGCTTGCCCGCTTCCGCCACGCGGCGCTGGATGAAGGGGATGAGCCTGTCGAGCTCGGCCGGGTCGAGGTGGCCTACCGGGCCGCGGAAGCCCTGGCGCCGGTCGACGAGCTCGAGGCCGGCCCGCACCGCCTCGTCGGCCGCCGCTTGCAGCTTGGAGTTCATGGCGACGTCCACCCGCAAACCGCCTTCCTGCACCGCCTGCTCGCCGAAGCGGGCGACCAGCGTCTTCCTGACTTCCTCGGCGTAGAAACGGCCCACCCGAGCGGGTGGGCGCGGCCCGAGCACGAGGGGCTTGTCGAGCTCAGGGGCGACCAGCTTCTCGGGCAGGAAGCCGTGGCGGGCGAGCTGCGTCAGCACGTACCGCTGGCGCTTCTTGGCCTTGGTGATGTTGGTGACCGGGTTGATGCGGTCGGGAAGCTGCGGGATGCCGGCCAGCATTGCGGCCTCGCCCACGGTCAGCTCGCGGGCGTGCTTGCCGAAGTAGAAGAGGGCGGCCTCCTCGACGCCGTAGCGGTTGTGGCCGAAGTCCACCTGGTTCACGTAGAGGTTGAGAATCTGGTCCTTGGTGAGGGCCTTCTCCATGCGCGGGGTGAGAATCCACTCCCGAATCTTCCGGGACAGCTTGCGCTCGTTGGACAACAGCAGGTTGCGGCAGGCCTGCTGCGAGATGGTCGAAGCGCCCGTCGCGCGGTGGCCCGGCAACAACCCCTTCAGGCCGGCGCGCACCATGCCCAGGTAGTCGAGCCCCTCGTGCTTGTAGAAGTCGGCGTCCTCGGCGGCGAGGAACGCGTTCTTCACGTGGGCGGGCAGCGCCTCGACCTGTACCCAGGTGCGCCGTTCGAGGAAGAACTCGGCGCAGAGCGAGCCGTCGTCGCAGAACACCTTGGTGACCTGGGGCGGCCGGTACTTGCGCAGCTCTTCCACCGACGGCAGGCCGCGCTCGAAGTACAGGTAGGTGCCGGCGATGGCGCCGCAGGCGGCCAGCCCGCACAGCCCAGCGGCGACGGCCAGGCGGCGCACCCAGGTCCAGAGCCGGCGGGCCGGCCGAGGCGCGGCGGCCGGGGGGCTCGAGGCTTCGTTCGGGGCTTCGGCGGAGGAGCTCATCGGGCGCTTCCTCGACTCGGGCGAGCGCGAGAGCAGGTTAGCGCCCCCTGCCGGCAAAGTGGACAGCGCCGAATGTGCACGAAGCCGAGCGGCCAGGGTCCACCCGGCCGCCCGGCTCTTGGGCGCACTGCGGCGCGCGCCGTCCAGTCAGTCCTCGGGAAGCTCTAGGTCGGGGGCGATGGGGGCCTCGGGCGCGGCAGCCGCGGGCTCGACCCGGTCGGGCGTCACCGTCGCCTTGGCCACCCGGGCGCTGTTCACCTTCGCCTTGACGTACTTGGGCGACAGGCTGGTGGACTTGGCGTAAGCGGCCTTGGCCTCGTCGACGCGGCCGACGCGCTCGAGCGCCACCCCGAGGTTGTTCTGCACCGCGGCGGCATTGGGCAAGAGCTCGGCGGCGCGGGAGAGCAGCTCGACGGCCCGCTCGTCTTGGTTGGTGCGCAGGAGCGCGAAGCCCAGGTTGTTCTGCGCCCAGCCGTGCTCGGGCGACAGGGCAATCACCCGCTCGAACATGGCGATGGCGCTCTTCAGGTCTCCCGCGGCGAGGTAGGCCAACCCGACCACCTGGAAGGCCTCGGGGTTCTGCCCGTCGCGGTCGACGGCGCTCGAACCGACCAGGGCGGCCTGCTCGTAGTCCTTCTGCGCCAAGAGCACCCGGGCGCGGGCGACCAGCGGCGTGGCGTCGTCCGTCCGAAGGACGCCGAGGCGGCCGTAGGCGGCGGCGGCCAGGTCGAGCTGGCCGGTCCGGCGCGCGAGGCGGGCACAGAGGCCGAGCGCCTCTTCGTCGCCTGGGTTGTCGAAGACGGCGCGGCGCGCTTCGGCCAGGGCTCCGGCGGCATCGCCCTCGGTCTTCATCTGGCGGGCGCGGCCGAGGTGGTCCAGCTTGCCGCGGTGCTCGTGCCCGAGCGCGAGCGCGTCGGGCTCGACCGGGGTGCTCTCGGCCCGGGTGAGCTCGCCCCCGTCCACGAAGCTGGAATCGGCGGTTTCCCGGGGCGCTGGCGCCGGAGCGGGGCGCCGCCGTTCCGTCCGCGACGGCGGGGCGGAAGCGGTGGGCGATTCGGTGCAGGAGGCGGCCGCGCGCGCGGCGGCGCAGGCGGCGAGGAGCGAGCGGTTCATGGAGGTTTCCTTGGCGGGGGCGGTTGCGACTTCCCGCCACTGGGCGTTTGCCAAGGGTGTGCCAGGCGACAAGCGCTCGAAACCGCTCGCGGTTACCTTCGGGTGCGCGGCACGATGCGGCCGGGGAGCCACGATGAAGATCGCCACCTGGAACGTGAACTCGATTCGCGCCCGCCTGCCGCGCGTGCTGGCGTGGCTCGAGGCCGCCCGGCCCGACGCCGCGTGCCTGCAAGAGCTCAAGTGCACCGACGAGGCCTTCCCCCGGGCCGAGATCGAGGCGGCCGGTTACCGGGCGGCGGTCTTCGGGCAGAAGACCTACAACGGCGTCGCGTTGCTGGCCCGGACCGAGCCCACCGACGTCGTGCGCGGCCTGGACGACGGCGTGGAAGACCCGCAGTCGAGGGTGCTGGCGGGCACCGTGGCCGGCGTCCGAGTCGTCTGCGTCTACGCGCCCAACGGGCAGGAAGTCGGCGCGCCGGCCTACGGCTACAAGCTCGACTGGTTCCGGCGGCTGCGCGGCTACCTCGACCGGCGCCATCGGCCCGAGGAGAAGCTGGTCGTCTGCGGCGACTTCAACATCGCCCCCGAAGCGCGCGACGTTTACAATCCTGCGGCGCTCGAGGGGCAGGTGCTCTGCTCGCAGCCCGAACGCGACGCCCTGGCCAACCTGTGCGCCTTCGGGCTGGCCGACACCTTCCGAAAGCACCACGCCGAGGCCGGGCTGTACAGCTGGTGGGACTACCGCATGCTCGGCTTTCCGAAGAACCACGGGCTGCGCATCGATCACCTGCTGGCGACGCCGCCGATGCTCGCCGCCTGCACCGCCGCGGGCATCGACCGCGAAGCGAGAAAAGGAAAGCAGCCGTCGGACCACGCGCCGGTGACGGCCGACTTCTCGTAGGAATTACCCGTGGTCAGGGTCTTGACCCGGCGCCGCTGCAGCCTCTCCCCCTCGACGTAGCCCGAGCGCCTTCATCTTCTTGTAGAAGTGCCCCCGCTCGAGGTCGAGCAGCTTGGCCGCCTCGGTGACGTTGTCGCGGGTGAATGCCAGCGCCTGGAGGATGATTTCCCGCTCGGCGTCCTCGACCTGGTCCCGAAAAGGCTTGTCCACCCGGCCGCGGGGCGGGGCGGCCAGCACGGACGGCGGCCGCGAACCGACGGGCGCGCCTTCGACGCGCGGGCGAGGCCCTGCCGTATTCCCAGCGGGAAGGAGCGCCAGGGCCTCGGGCCCCGAGACCACCGGCCCCTCGCACAGAATCGCCAGCCGCTCGACCAGGTTCCGCAACTCTCGGACGTTGCCCGGGAAGTCGTGCCCTGACAGCACGTGCAGCGCCTCGGGGGTCAGCTGCATCGGCCGCTTGCCGTTCTTCAGGCAGGCCTGGCGGAGGAAGACGTCGACCAGGTCGGGCAGGTCTTCCAGCCGCTCGCGCAGGGGCGGGCTGTGAATCTGCACGACGTTCAGCCGATAGTAGAGGTCTTCCCGAAACCTCCCCGCGGCGATTTCCTCGGCCAGGTTCTTGTTGGTGGCGGCGATGACGCGCACGTCGACCTTCAGGGTCTCGGTTCCGCCGACGCGCTCGAGCTCGCCCTCTTGCAGCACCCGCAGCACCTTGGCCTGCATGGCGGCCGGCATGTCGCCAATCTCGTCGAGGAAGAGCGTGCCCTCGTGGGCGAGCTCGAACTTTCCGCGCCGCGCGCTCACCGCGCCGGTGAACGCCCCTTTCTCGTGCCCGAACAGCTCGCTCTCGATGAGCTCGTGGGGCACGGCAGCACAGTTCAGCTTCACGAACGGGCCGTTCCGCCGGCGCGAGTTCTGGTGCACGGCCCGGGCGATCAGCTCTTTGCCGGTGCCGCTCTCGCCGGTGATGAGCACCCGCCCTTCCGAGGGGGCCGCCCGGCGAATCAGCTCGTACACGCCCGCCAGGGCCGGGCTCTTGCCCACCATCGCGTACTGCCCGGCCTCAGCCTTCAGGGCCGACAGCTCTTCCACCACCGCCAGGTGCTCGAGCGCGTTGCGCAGCGCCACCAGCAGCCGCTCGCGGGCGATGGGCTTCTCGAGGAAGTCGCGGGCCCCAAGCTGCGTCGCGCGCACCGCTGTGTCGATGGTGCCGTGCCCCGACATCATGATGACCGGCAGGCCCGGCCGCAGCAGCCGCAGTTTCTCGAGCGCGGTCAGCCCGTCCATGTCGGGCATCTTCACGTCCATCAGCACCGCGTCGACAGGCTTGGCGGCGGCCACCTCGAGCGCCACCTGGCCGCTCCCCGCCAGCTCGGTCTTGTACCCGGCCAACTGCAACGCCTGGCTCAGCGTCAAGAGGATGTTCTTCTCGTCATCGACGATGAGGACGGTGGACGCCATGGGAGGCTCTCAACGCGGTCGGCAGGGTGTGGCTAAACTGCCGCACAGTGGGGGAAATAAGTCGGTGATTCAAGGGTTTCGCGGCCAAAGCACGGCGAACTTGCAACCCGCCTGCCCGGTTTGGCTTCCAGGGGAATTCTTTTGACTCATCGCGAAGGCAGGGCTACAGGCCAGTTGCTCGGCTGGCCGGCATGGAGGGGATGATGCGTCGGATTGCAATTCTGCTCGCGGGTGTCGGTGGTGGGCTCTTCCTCACGGGTTGCCCGCCGACGTACCCCAAGTGCTCGAGCGACCAGCACTGCAAAGAGCACAACGAGGTCTGCGTCCAGGGGCAGTGCCAGGAGTGCGCGACCGATTCCAACTGCAAGGCGGGCTTCGTCTGCGACGCGAACAAGTGCGTCCCCAAGCCCGAATGCAAGGAAGACAAGGCCTGCCCGAGCGGCCAGAAGTGCAAGGCGGGCAAGTGCGCGGTGCACGAGTGCGACCAGGACGGCGACTGCAAGGCCGGTGGCAAGTGCCAGTCGAACCGCTGCGTCGTCGAGAAGCCCGGAGCCTGCACCGCCAACGAGGACTGCGCCTCGGGCGAGGAATGCAAGGCCGGCGCCTGCGTGGCCAAGCCCCGAGAACCCGAGTGCACCTACGAGCCCATCTACTTCGACTTCAACGAGCACAAGCTGAGCTCGGCGGCCCAGTCGAGGCTTTCGGCGCTCGCCGACTGCATCAAGAAACAGAACGTCCGGCTGACGCTCGAGGGGCACGCCGACGAACGGGGCACCGAGGAGTACAACATGCAGCTGTCGAACAAGCGGGCCGCCTCGGTGAAGCGCTACCTGGGAGACCTTGGCGTCGCGG
>JAHFDQ010000630.1 GCA_023248915.1 Archangiaceae bacterium
AACAGCGGCATCGGTTCGTGCGAGAGCGTCAAGAGCCGCTGGTTGGGAATGGTGATGAGGGTGTCCACCGCCGCCTTCAGCTCGACCAGCCCCTGCTCGGCCTGCTTGCGCCGCTTGTTGCCCTCGAACATGAACGGCTTGGTGACGACACCCACCGTGAGGCAGCCCAGGTTCTTGGCGATGTCCGCGATGATGGGCGCCGCGCCGGTGCCGGTGCCGCCCCCCATGCCGGCGGTGACGAAGACCATGTCGGCGCCCTCGAGCTGGGCGGCGATGGCTTCCTTCGACTCGAGCGCCGCCTCGCGGCCAATCTCGGGGTTGGCCCCGGCCCCCAGCCCCTTGGTGAGGGTGGTGCCGATCTGGATCTTCGTGGGCGCCAGGTTGTGCGCCAGCGCCTGAATGTCGGTGTTGGCGGCGATGAAGTCGACCCGGTCGAGCTTGGCCGAGATCATGGTGTTGACGGCGTTGCAACCGCCCCCGCCCACGCCGACGACTCGAATTCGCGCCGCGGTCTTGTTGTGATCGAACGGTTCCATGGTGTCGCCTTCTTTCCTTGGGCGGCCTGCCACCTTCGGACGCCATCATCGGGTGGCTGGAAGGACCCGCAAGTTTTCAGCTACGTCCCTGTAGCGCCTAGAAAATTTCCTCCAGCCATTCCCGCATTCGGCCCTTGACCTTCCTGAAGGTGTTGTCCTCGCGGATGCGGAACATGCGCCGGTCCTGGTGCTTGGCGCCGTAAATCACCAGCCCCACCCCGGTGGCGTACATGGGGCTCTTCACCACGTCGACCAGCCCCCCGATGCCCCTCGGCATGCCCCTTCGCACCGGCAGCCCCAGCACCTCCTCGGCCAATTCGGGCATGCCGGCGAGCAGCGTCGAGCCACCGGTGATGACGACCCCCGAGGCCAACAGGTCTTCGAAACCGCACTTCTGCACTTCGCGCTGCACCAACTGGAAGATCTCTTCGACGCGCGGCTCGAGAATCTCGCAGAGTATCTGCCGGCCCAGCACCCGGGGCTGGCGACCCCCGACCGACGGCACCTCGATGGTCTCTTCCTTGGCGACCATCGACGACAGCGAGCAGCCGTACTTCTGCTTGATGCGTTCGGCCTCGTGCGCGGGGGTGCGCAACCCGATGGCGATGTCCGAGGTGAGGTTGTTGCCGCCCAGCGCGATGACCGCGGTGTGGACGATTGACCCGCCCGAGAAGATGGCGATGTCGGTGGTGCCGCCGCCGATGTCCACCAGGCAGACGCCCAATTCCTTCTCGTCGTCCGACAACACCGCCTCGGCCGAGGCCAGGGGCTGCAGGACGATGTCGGCCACGTTCAGGCCCGTGCGGTTGGCGCACTTGACGATGTTCTGCGCCGACGACACCGCGCCGGTGACGATGTGGACCTTGGCCTCGAGCCGGACTCCGGCCATGCCCATGGGCTCTTTGATGCCGCCCTGGTCGTCGATGATGAACTCCTGCGGCAAGACGTGAATCACCTCGCGGTCGAGCGGAATGGCGACCGCCTTCGCCGCGTCGATGACCCGGGCGATGTCGGTGTCGCGGACTTCCTTGTCCTTCACCGCCACGATGCCCTGGCTGTTGAAGCCCTTGATGTGGCCGCCGGCGATGCCGGTGTAGACGTGGGAGATCTCCGCCCCGGCCATCAGCTCGGCCTCCTCGATGGCGCGGCGAATCGACCCGACCGTCGCCTCGATGTTGACCACCACCCCCTTGCGCAGCCCCTTCGACGGGTGGGTGCCGATGCCGATGATGTCGATGCCATTGTCGGTGAGCTCACCCACGATGGCGCAGATCTTCGTGGTGCCGATGTCCAGCCCGACGATGATCTCTCCGGACTTCTGCTTCGCCATTTGATGCCTCCTGCTCCCCACTCTCGTGAAAGGAGCTTCTCTACCTTCTCGGTCCCCCCGTCCTCTCGGAGCGGGGAGCCGACAGACGAACGGAAACCCAACCGGGCCGCGCCCGGTTGTCCAGATGGATGACTTCGGCGACCAGGCCTCGGCGGTCGAGCTCGGCCCGCACCCGGGCGAGGCGCGTCAGGGACTCGGCGTCGGGGTCGTCGGGCAAGAGCACCTCCTGCCCCTGCCCCGTCACCAGCGTCACCCCCTGCCCCGACAGGCGGACCTCGGACAGCCGCGCGTCGGCGCCCGGCGCGGCGTCCCCGTAGGCCCGCACCAGCTCGAGGGCCCGCGAAAGCTTCGCCGCGGACTGCCGGGGCTGGGCCACGTACTCCTCGCGCTCGAGGCCGGTCACCAGCGGCAGGTCGACCGCGTCTTCGCCCTGCACCCGCTTGAAGGGGTCGCCGGCCTCGTCGAGCAGGTACAGCTCGCCCAGCGAGATGAGCGCCGCGGGGTGGTGCTCGACCACCGTCACCGACACCGACGACGGGAAGCGACGCCGCACCTCGACCGACTTCACCCAGGGGTGGGCCGCCATCGCCCGCTCGAACTGCGCTGGCTCGAGCCGGAACAGGTTCTGCCCGGCCGCCAGCCCCGAGATCTTCAACAGCTCGGCCGAGGTCGCCCGCGAAAGCCCCGAGAAGGCCAGTTGCCTGGCGCCGAAGCACGCGGCGGTGGTGGCCCAGTCCCAGGCAACCTGGCAGCCCACCGCGAGGACGGCGACCGCGACCAGACTCGCGAAGAGCCGGACGAAAATCGCCCCGGCGCGCCGGGCCGTTGCCTTCCGCTCGTCCGCGCGCTGTGCGGAGTCGGCCCTGCGGCGATTTCCACCTCTACCGATTGCCATGCGCCCTCGGACGAATCGTCGTCCGGGTTCGATCTCGGGGCAATTTTTTAGCCACAGCCATGTAGCTGTAGCGCCGCCCCCCCTTTCGGCCGGTACTGGCGCTCCCGGAGCCGCCCTTCCCTCAGGCTTTCAACGTAGCGCCGAGCAGTAGGCGAATGCACAGCTCGGCGAAGTCGATTCCGCGGCCGGCGGCGATCTTCGGCAGGAGGCTGGTTGCGGTCATTCCCGGCAGGGTGTTCACCTCGAGCAGGAAGACCTCGCCCGACTCGGTGACGATGACGTCCGAGCGGGTGGCCCCCCGGCAGCCCAAGGCCTTGTGCGCGGCGAGGCAGACCTCGTTGACCCGCTGGTACTGGTCGGGCGGCAGCGGCGCCGGGAACAGGTACTTCGTCCCGCTGCCTGCCTTGTACTTGGCGTCGTAGTCGTAGAACTCGTTGGCCGGGACAATCTCGATGGCCCCCAACGACTCGTCGTCGAGCACCGCCCCCTGC
>JAHFDQ010000215.1 GCA_023248915.1 Archangiaceae bacterium
ACCGTCTGGTGAAGGAGCGCGAGGCAAAGAGCTGACGCGGCCCGCCGCCCCCATGGCCGACATCGAGCTCTCCAAGGCGTACGACCCGACCGAGGTAGAAGGGCGCTGGTACCCGGTCTGGAACGGGCGCGGCTACTTCCGGGCCGACCCCGCGTCGCCGAAGCCCCCGTTCTCGATCGTCCTGCCGCCCCCCAACGTGACCGGGTCGCTGCACCTGGGCCACGCGCTCACCGCCACGCTTCAGGACGTGCTCATCCGCTGGAAGCGCATGAGCGGCTACAACTGCCTCTGGCTGCCGGGGACGGACCATGCCGGCATCGCCACCCAGATGGTGGTCGAGAAAGAGCTCAAGAAGACCGAGAAGAAGAGCCGGCACGACCTGGGGCGCGAAGAGTTCCTGAAGCGGGTCTGGCAGTGGAAAGCGAAATACGGCGCGCGCATCGGCGAGCAGCACCAGGTGCTGGGCGCCTCACTCGACTGGACGCGCGAACGCTTTACCCTCGACGCCGGGCTGTCGGCGGCGGTGCGCGAAGTATTTGTCCGGCTGCACGACGAGGGGCTCATCTACCGGGCGCAGAAGCTGATCAACTGGTGCCCGTCGTGCCTGACCGCGCTGTCCGACCTCGAGGTCGAGCACGAGGAACAGGACGGCAAGCTGTGGCACCTCGCCTACCCGGTGACCGGCGGGACGCAGAAGCTGGTGGTCGCCACCACCCGGCCCGAGACGATGCTGGGCGACACCGCGGTGGCGGTGCACCCCGAAGACCCGCGCTACGCCGGCCTGGTGGGCAAGACGGTGACGCTGCCGCTGGTCGGCCGCGAGATTCCCATCATCGCCGACGCCGAGCTCGTGAATCGCGAGTTCGGCACCGGCGTGGTGAAAGTCACTCCGGCCCACGACTTCAACGACTACCAGACGGGCCTGCGCCACAAGCTGCCGATGGTGTCGATCTTCGACGAAGAGGCCCGCACCAACGCGGCCGCCGGCAAGTACGCCGGGCTCGACCGGTACGAGGCGCGAAAGCGGGTGCTGGAAGACCTGACGGCGCTGGGGCTGCTCGAGAAGGAAGAACCGCACCGCCTGGCCATCGGCGCCTGCCAGCGCTGCAACACCGTCGTCGAGCCGCGCCTGTCGCCGCAGTGGTTCGTGAAGATTGAACCTCTGGCCAAGCCCGCCATCGAGGCGGTCGAGCAGGGCAAGACGCGCTTCTACCCCGAGGGCTGGACGCAGACCTACTTCGCGTGGATGAGGAACATCCACGACTGGTGCATCAGCCGCCAGCTCTGGTGGGGCCACCAGATTCCCGCCTACTACTGCGCGGCGTGCAGCCCGAGGCTGTCGAACGGCACCCTCGACTACGGGCGCGCCGAGCCGATGGTGGCGCGGGCGAAGCCGGCGACCTGCCCCAAGTGCCGGGGCAGCGAGCTGGTGCAGGACCCCGACGTGCTCGACACCTGGTTCTCGTCGGGGCTGTGGCCCTTCTCGACGCTCGGCTGGCCCGAGTGGACGCCGGAGTTGAAGGCCTTCTACCCGACCTCGGTGATGGAGACCGGCCACGACATCATCTTCTTCTGGGTCGCCCGGATGATGATGATGGGCCTGCACTTCATGCAGGACGTGCCCTTTCGCGTCGTCTACCTGCACGCCATGGTGCGCGACGAGAAGGGCGAGAAGATGTCGAAGACGAAGGGCAACGTCATCGACCCGCTCGACGTGGTGCGCGGCGCGAAGGCGGAAGCCCTTCCTCCCGCGATGCGCAACAAGTTCCCAGAAGGCATGCCGGCGTTCGGCGCCGACGCGCTGCGCTTCACCCTGGCGTCGTTGACCCAGCAGGGGCGCGACATCAAGCTCTCGCTCGACCGGGTGGCCGGGTACAAGGCCTTCGCCAACAAGATCTGGAACGCCGCCCGGTTCGCCCTGATGAACCTGGGCGACTTCCGGCAAGACGCCAAGCACGTGAAGGACCGGCCACTGTCGCTCGCCGACCGGTGGATTCTCGCGCGGCTGAACCGGGCGATTCGCGGCACCCACGAGGCCCTGGCCGGGTACCAGTTCGCCGACGCCGCCTCGACGCTGTACCAGTTCCTGTGGGGCGAGCTGTGCGACTGGTACATCGAACTCGCCAAGCCGGCCCTGTACGGAGACGACCCGGCCGCGAAGGAATCGACCCGGGCGACGCTGGTCTTCTGCCTCGATCAGGTCTTGCGGTTGCTGCACCCATTCATGCCGTTCATCACCGAGGAGATCTGGCAGAAGCTGCCGCTTTCGCAGCGCGCCGAGTCGGTGATGGTGGCCCCGTACCCCGAGACCGACCGCCGCCTGGAAGACGCCGCGGCCGAGAAGGAAATGGCGCCGCTCATCGCCGCCATCGAAGGGCTGCGCGCCATTCGGGGCGAGAGCAACCTGCCACCGGCGACCCGGCTGGAAGCGATCGTCCAGTCTCCGGACGCCGAGCTTCGCGCGACGCTCGAGCGCTGGCGGCACTACCTGTGCGCGCTGGCCGGCCTGTCGGGGGTTACTATCGGCCCGCCCGGGCCCAAGCCCCGGCAATCGGCCGCCTTCGTGGGCGAGCGGTTGGAAATCTTCGTCCCGCTCGCGGGAGTCATCGACCTGGCCGAGGAACGCGTCCGCCTGGCGAAGGAAATAGCCCGCTCCGAAGGCGAGATCGCCAGCACCACCAAGCGGCTGGACAACCCGAGCTTCGTCGCGCGCGCGCCGGCCGAAGTGGTGGAGAAGGACCGAGCGCGCGTCGCCGAGCTGACGGCCCGAACCGCCAAGCTCGCCGAGAACCTGCGCCGCATCGCCCCGGAGAGCTCCGTGCCCGACGAGAAGAAAGCCGCCCCCGCCGTCGCCAGCATCGTGCCGACCCCCGAGATCGCCGAGGTGAAGATCGCCGGCCCCATGGAAGGGGCGGTCGACCTGTCGGCCGAATTCAAGGGAGAGCTCGCCGGCATGACGGTGCCCGGGGGGCCCGACCCGGTGGTGAACGAGGCCCTGGAAAAGCTGCGCGAAGGCACCAAGTCGGGCCTGTCGCCGACGGACCATTACGATCTCGGCGTCGCGTACATGGGCATGGGGCTGGTCGACGACGCGGTCCGCGAGTTCAACGCCGCGAAGAAGCCGGCCCCCAAGGCGACCAAGAAACTGCCGTCCAAGCGGGCTCCTCTTCCCAGGTCACGGCGGGCAGCCAAGAAGCCGGTTGCAAAGAAGAAGGCGAAGGCGAAGGCGGCGGCCAAGAAGCCCGCACCGAGGAAGCGCTGAGTGTCGGCGGGCGCCTACCGCGACTCGCTCGATCGGCTCATCGACCTGGCCCTCGAGGAAGATCTCGGCGCCGCCGGCGACGTGACGACCGACGCGCTGGTACCCGCCGAGGCTCTGGGCCAGGCCGAGCTCTGGGCGAAGGAACCGATGATCCTCTCCGGCCTCGACGCCTTTCGTCGGGCGTTCGAGCGGTTCGATGCCCGCGTGCGGACGACGGCGCTGGCCGAGCCCGGGCAGGCGGTGGGGCCGAAGGCCTGCGTCGCCCGGGTGGAAGGGCCCTTGCGGTCGCTGCTCTCGGCCGAGCGCACCGCGCTCAACCTGGTGCAGCGCGCCTCGGGCATCGCGACGCTGGCGCGCCAGGCCGTCGACGCGGTGGGGAAGGTGAAGGGCAGCCGCCTGCGCGTGCTCGACACGCGGAAGACGGGGCCGGGCTGGCGGGTGCTGGCCAAGCAGGCGGTGCGCGATGGTGGGGCGGGGTGCCACCGGTTCGGGCTCTTCGACGGCGTGCTGATCAAGGACAACCACCTCGCGGCGGTCGGCAGCGTCAAAGAGGCGCTTCGGCGCGCCCGGGCGCACGCGTCGCACCTGACCGGCATCGAAGTCGAGGTGACGTCGCTCGAGCAGTTGGACGAGGCGCTCGGCGAAGGGGCCGACGTCATCATGCTGGACAACATGGCCGACCCGCTCATCCGCGAGGCGGTGAAGCGCACCGCGGGCCGGGCCAAGCTCGAGGTGTCGGGCGGGGTGACGCTCGACCGGCTGCCGGTGCTGGCCAAGCTGGGCGTCGACTTCGTGTCGATGGGGGCGCTGACGCACTCGGCCCGGGCGATGGACCTGTCGCTGGAGATCTGCGCGGCGCCGCGGCCGGCTACTTCCCGGCGGGCCCGGCGCTGAGCGCCTCGGCGCGAATCGCCCCTTCCGCCAGGGCGGGAGAACCCATCTCGAGCACCGAGGCGACCGTGGGGGCGATGTCGATGGGGTCGATGATCTGCCGGTACAGGCCGGGCCTGACGCCCTTGCCGGCGAAGACGACGGGCACCTCGGAGTCGTAGGCGTAGGGCGTGCCGTGCGAGGTCCCGGTGGGCTCGTCGGTGAGCACCTGGAAAGGCTTCATCACGAACAGCACGTCGCCGCTGCGCTCGGGGTAGTAGCCCCGCTGGAGCGTCGCCAAGAGCCCGCCCGCGGGGTCGGCCCCGAAGATATCGTCCCGGGCGACGGCCAGAGCGACGGACGGCTGCCGCGCCAGCGCCGCCGCGGCGGCCCGGCGCACCGCGACTTCGTCGAGCTTGTGCTCGGCGATGGACTTGGCCGACAGGTAGACCGAGACCTCTTCGACTCCCGCCACCAGGTCGGGGGCGTTGAAGCGGGTGCGCAGCTCTTGGGTCAGCGCCTGCTGCAGGGTGGCTGGGTTGACTCGGCCCGCCGGCAGCCCGGCCGCGGCCCACTCTTCCGGGATGGCCGCGCCGCCGTGGTCGGCGGTCAGCACCACCAGGACGTTGGCCCCTCCGCCGGCGGCCTTGTCGGCGGCTGTCAACAGCTCGCCCACCGCCCTGTCGAGGCGGATCATCGCGTCCTGCGCTTCCCACGAGTAGGGGCCGTAAAGGTGGTAGATGCGGTCGAGCCCGCTGAACGAGACGAAGAGCGCGTCGGGCACGTCGTCGGCGCCCAGCTTTTCCCCCTCGAGCGCGGCCTTGGCCAACTGCACCAGCACGTCGTTGATGAACGGGGACGAAGCCAGCGCCATGTTCGACTGCGGCCCGGGGCCGGGCAGCCCGCCGTCCAGCCGGTGGGGGAAGACGCGGCCCAGGGCGAACCAGTCGGACTCGAAGGGGCGGTCGTCCGCGCCGAGGTATTCCTTCGCCGGGGCGGACAGGGCCCACTCCTTCTTGAAGTAGCTCTCGGGCACCTTCTTGTCGTTGAAGGCTTTCAGCCACGGCGGAAGCTCTTTCGCGTACCAGGTGCCGGTGACGAACTTGCCCACCGTCTCGTTGAACCAGTAGGCGCGGCCCAGCCGACCCCCCAGCGCGATGGCGGCGCGGGCCTTCACCGACACCGCGATGGCCTTGCCCTGGCCCTGGGTCGCCACCCGAAGGCGGTCGGCGAGCGTCTCGGCGACCAGGTTCTCGGGAGAGACGTCTTCTCCGGACAGGGGCGCCTCGAGCACCGGGTGGTTCGGGTCGTTCAGGGCCGCTTCTTCTTTGCCGGTGACGCGGCTGAAGAGGCGGTTCGAGACGATGCCGTGGCGCCAGGGGTTAGCCCCGGTGGCCAGGGTGGCGTGCCCGACGGACGTCACCACGCTGGCGTAGCTGTAGCGCGCGACCGGGTAGAAGGCGCCCTGACTGGCCAGCTGGGCGAGCCCCGACTTCAGGCGCGGGCGAGATCTCAGGAAGAGGTCGCTTCCCAACGCGTCGACGCTGATGAAGAGCGTCAGCTTGGGGGGCTTGGCGGCCGCGGGAACGGCCGCGAGAAGGCAGAGGAGGGCCCAGCGCTTGATCATGGGGGCGCATCCTGGCGAGGCAGCGCCGACTTGCAACAACTTCGCGCGCGCTCGCGTGTGGTAGCTTTTGCCGGCGATGGTCGAGGCCCGCGTCCGCGTCATCTACGGCGACACCGATCAGATGGGCGTCGTCTACTACGCCAACTACTTCCGCTACTTCGAGCTGGCGCGTAGCGACTACTTCCGGGCGAGCGGCGGCAGCTACCGCGAAGTCGAGAAGGAAGGGCGCATGCTTCCGGTGGTCGAGGCGTCGTGCCACTACCGCGCGCCGGCCCGCTACGACGACGTGCTCGTGGTCCGCGCCGAGGTGACCGAGGTGCGCGGCGCGTCTCTCACCTTCACCTACGAGGTGCGACGCGAGTCCGACGGCGAAGTCCTCTGCACAGGCCTGACGCGCCACGCTTGCGTCCGCCGCGACGGCCGGCCCACGCGGATTCCCGACGAGATCGTCAAGCTCCTTGCGCCGCGCTGATTCAGCTTCGGACGGCCGGGCGAGCGTCCATGAGGGCGAACGCCCACATTGCTGGCGCCTCCGGCTGGTCTACAATCAGTTTCATACTGTGTCAGGGGAGACGTAGTTGGGCAGTGAGGCGAAGGTGGGCAGGCAGGCAAGTACCCGAAAGGTTTGGGGCTTCAAACGGCCGGAAGCAGGGACTCCGGCTTGCATCGAGGTACAGTTGAATCGAAGAGCGTTGTCAGGCGTACGACGGGGTGCACAGACTAGGGCCGGGGAGAAGTGACGCGATGCTCGACGCCTTCATCATCGAGGAGCTCAAGCGCCGGGAACGGCTGCGGCAAGAGCACGAGCGTCCCACCGTTCAGATTCCGCTCCCCGAGGAAGAGGAAGAGCGCCCGAAGCGGCGGAGCGGCGACGAGGACGAAGACAAGCCCTCCCGCGGCGTCGTGGTGATCGACCTCTCGGTGTAGCGCGGCCCGGGCGGCTATTCGCCTACGAGCCTGAGATCTTCCCCCAGGCTTCGCGAATCTCCCGCGGCGACCAGATGCCTGCCGCCGGGGCCTTGTCGGTTCCCGCGGTCTTCTCCATCTTGTAGAGGAAGAGGTGGGCGCCCTCGACGCCGACGATCTGCCCGGTGATGTCCGCCGCCAGGTCCGAGGCCAGGAAGACGGCGACCGGGCTGATGTGCTGGGGCCCGAGCTGGTCGGCAGACACGCCCTTCATCATCTTCAGGTCTTCGGTCATGCGCGTGAGCGCCACCGGGGCCAGCGCGTTGACGGTGACGCCCATCTTGGCGAACTCGATGGCCGAGGTGCGGGTCAGCCCGTAGATGCCGGCCTTGGCGGCCGCGTAGTTGCCCTGGCCGAAGTTGCCCAAGAGCCCCGACACCGAGGTGGTGTTGATGATTCGGCCGCCCTTGCCCTGGACCTTCAACTGCCGGCCGAACACTTGCGAGCAGTAGAAGGTGCCCTTCAGGTGCACCGCGTGCACCAGGTCCCAGTCGGCGTCGGTGAGGTTGAGCAGCGACCGGTCGCGGAGCACGCCCGCGTTGTTCACCAGCACGTCCACCTTGCCGAACTTCGACAGGGCGGTCCACAACAGGGCGTCGGCCCCCTCGCGGGTGGCGACCGAGTCGTAATTGGCGACCGCGTCACCGCCGGCGGCCTTGATCTCGGCGACCACCTTGTCGGCGGCCTCCGAGCCTTTGCCGCCTCCTGCGCGGTCTCCTCCGAGATCATTGACGACGACCTGGGCGCCTTCCTGGGAGAAGGCCAGGGCGTGGGCGCGGCCGATGCCAGCTCCGGCTCCGGTGATGACGGCGACTTTTCCGGTCAACAGACTCATGGGGGCTCCGGGTGGTCCGGCCAGGGGGGGCCGGGTGGGCGCGAAGATAGGCCGAAGGCGGGCCGGGGCTCTAGGCCAACCCGTCGAGCAACAGCCGGGGGTGGTACAGGTCCCAAAACGGGCCGGCGCGGGTGATCGAGAAGACCTCGAGAACGGGGGTGCGCCAGCGCTCGGGTATGCCGGCTTCGCCGTGGACGGCTCCGAGGAGCGCCCCTGCGATCGCTGCGTTGGTGTCGGAGTCGCCCCCGCGGTTGACCACGTCGATGAGAGCGGCCTCGAAGCTGGGGGCGTGGAAGAGCTCCCAGTAGGCCAGGCGGAAGGCGACCCGGACGTAACCGGCGGTGTTGAACAGGTGCAGCTCGGGGCCGTACAGCTCGGGATCGGCGGCCGCCGCGAACTCCAAGTCTTCTTGCAGCGCCTCGACCGCGTCCTGAATGTAGAGCACGTCCTCGGACTGGGCCTTGGCCAGGTGCGCCGCCGCCAGCGAGACGTCGACCAGGGCCGCCCTGGCGATCTCGGCCGGCCTCGGCGGCTTGGCCGACCCGATCGGCGCCGCGATCGACCCGTTCAGCGCGACACAGGAGAGCTGGCAGCGGGGATCATAGTGGGTGAGGGCCGAGTCCTCGAGCGAGGCGCGGACGCGGGCGTCGCGGTTGCTCGCGAAGAAGACCCCGAGCGGCGCGGTGCGCATCAGCGACCCGTTGCCGGCCGACTTGCGCGCGCTCTTCAACCAGTGGCTGCGCCCCACCGGCAGCGGCGTGAAGAAGTTGCCGACGGTGAAGGCGTCGATGGCTTCGGCGGTCTGGTTGCCGATGTCGAAGGTCACCTTGCGCCACCGGGCGTAGCCCTTGGCGGCCTCGAGCGGGTCGTACCGCCTGAGGGACCTCAGGACTTCGCCGATGCAGCAAGCCATGTGAGTGTCGTCCGTCACCTGGCCTGGCTTCAGGTTGAACGGGCCGGCGCCGGTCATCTCGGTGTGCGGCCCCGCCGCCAGGGTGGGGAAGGGCGGCGCGAGCAACTTTCGGAATTCGTGGGTGGTGCCGAGCGCGTCGCCCACCGCCAGGCCGAAGAGCGCCCCGCGCTTCCTCGACAGGGCGAGCTTCAGGTCCTGGCCCGGAGGGCCCTTCTTCTTGATCTCGGGCACCGGGCGCTTCGGAGCGGGCATGGCTAGAAGGCGACCTCTTCGGTCAGCGGGCGGTGGCCGTGCCACTTCATCAGCGACACGCGCGGCGCGCCGGACTTGCCCCAGCGCACCAGGCCGTAGTGCAGCGCCAGGTTCTGGCCCAGGTTGGACAGGTTGAGGTTGACGATGGGCATCCACGCGCCGGTGTTGACGTAAGTTTTTTCGCGCGGCCAGGTGCGCACCTGCTCGCAGTGGGTGTGGCCCATGAAGACCGCGTTCACCTTCGGGCTCTGGAGAATGCGCTTGGCGAAGACGTCCAGCGCCTCGAAGAAGCGAACCTCGGTGCGGACGAAGCGGCTCAGCTTCTCGAACGGGCGTTTCTGCCACCAAAGCGGGTTCAGCCGGGCGCGAGCGAAGTACAGCACGCTGTACCCGATCAGCTTCATGGTGAAGCGGGTATCGAGCAGCATGCCGCCGGCGAAGAGCGGCCAGAACGGCATCACCTTGTCGAGGTAGGGACGCTCGACCATCAGCCGGTTGACGACCTGGAGCACGAACAGGCTGCCCCAGGGCAGGTTGAGAATCGGCTCGCGCTGGCCCCGGGTGAGGAGCAGCTTCTGGAAGTCCATCGCGTGAATCACCTCGAAC
>JAHFDQ010000216.1 GCA_023248915.1 Archangiaceae bacterium
CTGGCCGCCTTCTACCTGGGCGGCATCGGCGTCGGCATTCTGTCCCCCGGGGTGCGCATCAAGGAACCGGCGGTGGGCGCCTTCGTCTCGGTGGCGCTGGTGCTGATGATGGGGCTGTTCATGCCGCTCTCCTTCATCCGGTTCGACTTCACCAAGCTGTTGCTCGGCGGCGGCATCGCCTTCGCCCTGGCGCTGGCCGGGGCCTACTCGGGCGAGAAGCTGATGGGCAACATCGACGCCGACGACGAGCGCGCTCCGGAGTCCGCGCGCGGGCGCCTGCGGTCGAAGCTCTGGGACGAGACCGAGGGCTACCTGTCGCCCCGGGCCAAGGTCCCCGATAGAGAGCAATAAGTATAACTCCCACTTGCTTAAGACTACCGGAGTTGGCATTAAGGCTTGGTCGTCCAACGACTAACCATCGAGGACCCTCATGAGCCCTAATGCCGAGCTGCGAAGCTTCCTGGAAATTCCCTACGACCAGCTCGAAGAGCTGAACCTCGAGGCCAAGCAGAAGCGCATCGACCGGGTGCCGTTCGGCAAGGTTCAGGAAGAGCGCCTGAAGTACCTGCGCGACGAGAAGCGCATCAAGGCGGTCACCGTGTGCTTCACCGACCTGGAAGGTCGGCTGCACATGCTCGACTACGACAAGAAGTTCCTCTTGAAGTCGGCCGACAACCTCACCTTCGACGGGTCGTCGATTCGGGGCTTCTCGCAGCAGGCCGAGTCCGACCTGCGCCTGGGCATCGACTGGCCGGCCTTCTACTGGCTGCCGTCCGACGTCTTCGGCCCGGGCAAAGTGCTGGTGTTCGGCCAGGTGCAGGAACGGGACGGTTCGCCCTACACCGCCGACATGCGCGGGCGGCTGCAGGCCTACCGCAACGAGCTGTTCGAAAAAGACGGCACCGTCTGCCACGTGGCGCAGGAAATCGAGGGCTTCCTCTTCCAGGGCCGCGACGCCGAGCGCCGCTACCACGAGACGAGCAAGTTCGACTTCATCAGCACCGGCGGCTACTACCACTCGCTGCCGGGCGACGCCCTGCGCCGCTTCATCGACTCAGCGGCCGAGGTGCAGCGGGCGATGGGCTTCGCCAACGAGAAAGACCACCCCGAGGTGGCCCCGTCGCAGTTCGAGATGAACTACGCCTACTCCGACTCGCTCATCGCCGCCGACCAGGTGCAGCTCTACAAGCTGCTCTCGCGCCAGGTCGCCGCGCAGATGGACCTGACGGCGTGCTTCCTGCCCAAGCCGGTCGCCGGAGTGAACGGCAACGGCATGCACACCAACATCTCGCTCAACAAGAAGGGCACCAACGTCTTCTGGGACAAGAAGAACGGCGGCGGAGGCGACGGGCTGTCGAAGGTCGGGTGGACCTTCATCAACCGCATTCTCTCGAACGCGCAGGACATCTGCCTGGTGCTCAACCCGAGCGTCAACGCCTACCGGCGGCTCGACCCGCACTTCGAGGCGCCGAACCAGATCAAGGCCTCGGCCATCGACCGCGGCTCGATGGTGCGCATTCCGCTGGGCAACGAGAAGTCGGCGCGGGTCGAGGTGCGCTCGGTCGCCCCCGACGCGAACCCGTACCTCGCCATCTACACCATCCTGCGCACCGGGCTCGAGGGGCCCATCGTCGAGGAGGACGAGACCAAGCGCAGCCGCACCCGCTTCCTGCCGGACAACATCTTCGACGCCATCCGCCTGTTCAAGGGCAGCAAGTTCGCGGTGGACCTCTTCGGCGAGGCGGTGCACGGCAAGTACGCCGAGGTGAAGACGGCGCAGGCAGAGCGCTGCCCGAAGGCGCTGGGCGTCCAGGTGAAGACGTCCGAAATCCAGTTCCACCACGAGGTCACCAACCAGTACCTCTGGTCGCTGTTCTAGAAGCTCCGTACGGCCCGAGCCGAATCGAGGGCTCTGTGCGACTCGGCCCCGCGCGGGGGCGAGAGGCCCGCTACGGCGCCGAGTACTTCCCGGTTAGCGCCACCCGGTCCGCCGAGCGGTGGCCGGCACAACCGGTCGCCTCTCCGGTCAGCTTGCCGTCGGCGGCCTCGAGCTCGTAGGTGCGGCAGCCGAACGCGGGGGCGTTCTTCTTCTCGAAAGTGGCCTGGAGCGCGTCCTGCTCTTTGGACAACGCGTCCAGCCCGGCCTTGGGCCCCTCGAAGCACTTCGCCATCTGCGCCGGCGGCCCATTCCCGCACTTGTTCATCTTGGCCACCACGTCCGCCCGTCTCTGGCTGAGCGCCTGCATCTCGGGCGACGACAAGAAGGCCATGCCGGCCTTCGCCTGCGCCATCATCTCTTCCTGGCTCGCGGTCCGCTCGACCCGCAGGCCGGACTCGGTGCGCGACAATTCGAGCGGGCCGGCGCCGAGCGCCTTGCCGCCCTTCTTCCAGTCGCCGGCGGCGGGCACCCGCGCTTCGCAGGTGGAGAACTCGCTCTTGAAGGAGAGGGTAACCCCCTCGGCGTCGACGGACCAAGTGTGCTTGCAGCCGATGACCACGGGCTCGACGTACGTCGCGACGGCCGAAACGGGAGAGAGGGCGTCGAGGCCCACCGAGCGAGGCGGCGCGGAAGGCTTGACCGTCACCGTTCCTTCCCACCCCTTGGCCGAGGCACGGTCGTTCGACAGCGTCACCTCGTCGCTCTGGCTGCCCACGAGTCCTTTCTCTCCGAACCGGCCCTCGAGCTTGACGACCTTCGCCTCGCCGGGGCACAGCACCAGGCACTTGGCGCCGGCGGCGAACTTGAGCTCGGGCGTCGGGTATTCGGCGCGGAGCTTCGCCTCGTCCTTGTCGAGCCCCAGCTTCTTCCGTTCGGCCATCGCCGCGCGCCGGAATTCCTCCGAGCGCTTGCCCCAGTCACTGGCGTGGGCGGTGACGGCGAGCAGGCTCAACGACGCGGCGAACCATCGAGTCACGGGGCGGCTCCGGGTGAAAGGGGGGAGACGACGCGGCGAGCAGCGCCGCAAGAAGGCATGAATCCGTAGGGCGTGCGAGCGGAAAGTCAAAGAGGGTGGGAGCTGCAAAGGCGCCGAGGCCAGGGGCAGGTTGGTCACTGGAAACCCGCGGTACGGAAAACATCCTTCGCGAGAGCCTGACTGCGCCGAGCTCTTCCCGCCCCTCACCCGAAGCACGAGCTCGACGACTGCGGCAATACCTTGTATATTCGGTGTCACGCACAGACTTTACAATGTAAACTCTTCGCACCGTGCAGCTCGTCTCCCGACCCCATCATCTCGCCGAAGTCGAGCGCCTGTTGAAGCGCTACCGCGTCGTCGCGCTCTTGGGCGCGCGCCAGGTCGGCAAGAGCACGCTGGCGAGGCAGGTCGCGGAACGGTATCGCGGAGAGCGCGAGCTACTGGATCTCGAGCAGCCAGCGACCCTGCGCGCGTTGGAGAACCCCGAAGTGCTCTTGGGTTCGAAGCGCGGACTCGTCGTCCTCGACGAAGTGCAGCGAACGCCCGAGCTGTTCCCCGTCTTGCGGGTGCTGGCAGATCGGCCCGGAGGCGCGCACTTCCTCGTGCTCGGAAGCGCTTCGCCCGTGCTGCTTCGGCAATCGTCCGAGTCGCTGGCGGGAAGAATCGCCTTTCATCACCTTCCCCCGCTCGACCTGTCGGAGGTGGGCGTCAACCGGCAACGCAGGCTGTGGTTGCGCGGCGGCTTCCCGCGGGCGTTCACGGCCCATTCCGATACCGAGAGCGCCGAGTGGCGGCGCAACTTCGTGAAGACGTTCCTCGAGCGCGACCTCCCACAGCTGGGACTTCGGGTGCCGGGTACGACCCTCGCCCGTTTCTGGACGATGCTCGCCCACGTGCACGGGCAGACGCTCAACGGGTCCGAGCTCGGCCGCTCAATGGGCGTGGCGGACACTACCGTCCGCCACTACGTCGACACCCTGGCCCAGGCGTTCGTGGTGCGGGTGCTTCCGCCGTGGCACGAGAACATCTCGAAACGCCAGGTGAAGGCACCGAAGGTCTGGGTGGCAGACTCTGGGTTGTTGCACACGCTGCTCGACATCGACTCCTTCGCTTCCCTCGAGAGGCACCCGAAGTGCGGCGCCAGCTTCGAAGGGCACTGCCTCGACCAGGTCGTTCGGCGCCTTGGCGCCCGACCCGAGCAGTGCTTCTTCTGGGCCACCCAGGCTGGCGCCGAGCTCGACCTGCTCGTCGTCCGCGGTCCCGAGCGGCGCGGCTTCGAAATGAAGTACATGGACGCCCCGGCGCTCACTCCGTCGATGCGCAACGCGGTGGAAGATCTCAAGCTCGATCTGCTCGAGGTTCTCTACCCGGGGACACGCACCTACTCGCTACACGACAAGGTGCGGGTGGTGCCTCTGTCGCGAATCTTGACTGATGTCCGTGTTCGCTGACTCATTCGCTTTTCGAATGTCTCACCTGGGTCCGTCGGCGGCTCCTGGCGAGGGGGAGAAGGTCAATACCCGAGCCTCCGCTGCTTGCGCTCTTCGGCTTCCTGGAGATCTCGGTGGAAGCGCCAGATTCCCTCTGGAGTGTTCAGGTCCGGCGCCGAGACAAGGCACGTGGAGCAGTCTTCAAATGCGTCTACCCGGGCGTACGCCTTGAGCGCACTTCCGGGAAAGCCGTAGTAGGGCGCCTGAAGGGGGCGCGTGGCGCCGGCGTCGAGCTGGCCGGCGGAAGACGATGGATTCTCACTCAGGAATTTCCACAGTAGTCCTCGGTCCTGATCGTCCAGCGGTATCAGCAGTCCCATGAAGTAGCTGTACTTCGCCGTGGCCGTACCCTGGTTGAAGATGTTGACCGTCACCGCAGAATAGGTACCGCTGGGAATCACCGAGTAGCTTTCAGGAATGAGTCGAGCCTGAGGTTCTGTACCATTCCAGGCGTAGGGGCTGCTCCACGCCCAGCCTGCCGATGCAGCGCTCGAATAGAACGTTCCGCCAACATCGGACGCGAGGACAATGTCAATCATGAAGCCCTCTTCCCCTGGGGCCAGGCATGTGTCCGTCGAGACAGTGCTTACGAGTCCAACCGAGCCTTTGACGTAGCCCGACCCGGCGTCGTGAAGGGCGGTGCCGCTTCCATTCGTGTAGACAATCGCTTGGGCGCTCACAAAGCATGCGCCGGCGTCACCCACGTTCTTCACCCGAGCTGAGAAATAGCCCGTCTCATCCGTGCTCGTCGAGCGGACCAATTGGCCCGAGACCACCTCGAACCGCGGGTCACCGGACGCGTTGATCTGAACAGCACGAGCCCTGCTCCCAGAGCGACTACGGCAGCGAAGACCCGCGTGTTCTTCACGTGCTCGAACATGGTGATGCCTTTCGCCGGCCCCTCGAGGCCGGGCAGGCTACCTCGAAAGGTGTCAGGGCTGAACTCGCGTCCCGGAGACCGTTCGGCATGGCGGTCACGGGGCGGCTCCGGTCGAAGGGGGAGACGACGCGGCGAGCAGGAGCGCCAGAACGCATAGGTCGGCCGGGCGCGCGAGCGGAAAGTCGAAGACGGCTCGGGCGGCAAAAGCACCGAGGCCGGCCGACACCGCTGCACCTGGCAGGCCCGGGTTTCGCCTGCTCGCGCGCGCGGCGGCCGCGAAGACCCACCCGAGCGCGGCCAGCCCCAGCCACCCCGTCGTCACGGCGCGCTCGAGCCAGTCGCAGTGAACGTGCTCTTGTGCTTCCGCGAAGCGCCGATCGGGGTGCGCCTCGACGCAAGCGCGGCTGTTGCCGCAGCGCTGTTTCCAGAAGTCGAGCTCCCATAGTGGCCACTCCCGCTCAACCGCGCCGGGGCCGAGGCCCAGGAACGGCGCATCGGCCAGGTGCGGTGCCGCGACGCGCACCAGGTACCACCGTCCGGCCAGGCGCCCGGCCACCGACCGGCCCGCGACACCGGCGCCCAACACCGCAAGCACCGCCAGCGCCGCCACGAGCACCCGGGGAATCTTGACCCGGGCGGCGACGACGGCGGCGCCGACCGCCACCGCGCCGAGCGTCGCGAAGGACCGGGTGGCGGCGAGCGCGGCGACCTGGGGAAGCGCGAGAAGAAGTGCCGCCCTCCCCTTCCAGGCAGCGAACGTCAGCGCCAGCGTCGCCGTGATGGCCGAGGCGACGAAGTCCGGGTTCCCGAGGGTGGAGTACACACGGAGCCGCTCGCCGGTGACTCCCGGGCCGAAGCTCGCGAACGGGTCGAAGCCGAACGCTTGAAGCACCGCCACCGTCGCCGCGAGAGCCCCGGCGAGCGAGGTCGCCTGCAGCGCTCGGGGGCCGACGCCGGTCGCGAACCAGCAGGCCGCGAGCAGCGAGAACGCGACGGCGTCGAAGGACGCGGCCCGCAGCGCGCTCGGACCAGCCAGAGCCGAGGCGAGAGTCGCCGCGGCGAGCGCCACTGGCGCCCACCGCCACGCGAAGAGACGGTCGGCACGGGCTTGCTGAATCGCCGGCAGGAGCGCTGCTGGCGCCCACCGCCACGGGTCGCGCCGGCCGAGCGGACTAACGGGGCGAGTAGCTCCTTCGACCGCCGACGACCTGCGGGGCCCCCGCGCCAGGAGAGCCGCCAGGAGCGCAGCCGATACGACCGCCGCCAGGCCGAGCACCCAGCGCTTCGGCTCGCTGAAGGGCGCTTCCGCCCACGGCCAGAACAGCAACACGGCCGCCGCTCCGCACGCCCCTGGCACCCCTTCCCGGGCGGCTCGTAGCAACGCGCCCCGAATGCCGGAGCCGGCCGAAACCCGAGCGAATGCGGCCCCTTCCGCGCCCGGAGGCTGCCGGATTCCAGCGACCTCGGCGCCTGGCAATGGCTTCTGGCTCGATTCCTCGGGCATTTGCGGGCGCAGATTCGCGGCTTTCAACGGTCGAACACAATCCGACAGGCGCGCCGGCTTCGGTTGCCGTTGACTTTGGAATCAACTATGACGCGGTGCACACATTCGGCCCGCGCGAGGGCCTTGTCGGAAAGCGAGATAACGATGGGCAGCGATCTTCGTTTCGACGGACGGGTAGTCATCGTCACCGGCGCGGGAGCAGGCCTCGGCCGCTCGCACGCGCTGCTCTTCGCGAGCCGCGGCGCCAAGGTGGTGGTGAACGACCTGGGCGGCAAGATGACGGGCGGCGGCGCTTCGACCTCCGCGGCCGACAAGGTGGTGGCCGAAATCAAGGCGGCGGGCGGCGAGGCGGTGGCCAACTACGACTCGGTCGAGAACGGGTCGAAAATCGTCCAGTGCGCGCTCGACACCTTCAAGAAGCTCGACGTCGTCGTCAACAACGCCGGCATCCTGCGCGACGCCTCGTTCAAGAAGATGACAGAGGAAGACTGGGACCTCATCTATAGGGTGCACGTGCAGGGCGGCTTCCGCGTCACCCACGCCGCGTGGCCGCACATGCTGGACGCCGGCTACGGTCGCATTCTCTTCACCGTTTCCTCGGCCGGCATCTACGGCAACTTCGGCCAGGCCAACTACGCCATGGCCAAGCTGGGCCTGTTGGGCCTGTCCAACACCCTGGCCCTCGAGGGCGCGAAGAAGAACGTCAAGGTGAACGCCATCGCCCCGTTCGCGGGGTCTCGCCTCACCGAGACGGTGCTCTCCAAGGACATGGTCGACGCGCTCCGGCCCGAGTACATCAGCCCGCTGGCGGCCTGGCTTTGCCACGAGTCGTGCGACTCGACCGGCGGCCTGTTCGAGGTGGGCGGCGGCGTCTACACCAAGCTCCGGTGGGAACGCACGAAGGGCAAGGTCTTCAAGCTGGGCCGCGCCATCAGCCCCGAGGCGCTTCAGAATTCGTGGGACCAGATCACCAACTTCGACGAAGCCACCCACCCCGCCACCATCGGCGCGTCGATGGAACCCATCGTCGGCAACCTGGGCACCCAGAGCAAAGGCGGCAACGAGTTCATCGACGTGGACCTGGCGCTGGGCGCCGAGATGCCCGACTGCACCACCACCTACACCGAGCGCGACCTGGCGCTGTACGCGCTCGGCGTCGGCGCGGCCCGCGACCCGCTCGACACCAACGACCTGAAGCTGGTGTTCGAGCTCAACTCCGAAGGCTTCTACGGCCTGCCCACCTACGGCGTGGTGCCCGCCATCAACGCGGTCTTGAAGCTGGCGATGGAAGGCAAGCAGGCGCCGGGGCTGTACTACGGCCTCGACCGTATCTTGCACGGCGAGCAGTACACCGAAGTGCTTCGGCCCCTGCCCCCGAAGGCGACGCTGCGCCACAAGTCGAGAATCAAGGACATCTTCGACAAGGGCAAGGGCGCGGTGGTGGTGACCGAAATCAACAGCGAAGACGCCGACACCGGCGAATTGCTCATCAAGAACGAAGTCACCATGTTCGTCCGCGGCGCGGGCGGCTGGGGCGGCGACCGCGGCCCGTCCACCGACGTGAACGTGGCTCCCGACCGGGCGCCCGACGCGGTCATCACCGAGAAGACCGCCGACAACCAGGCGCTGTTGTACCGGCTCTCGGGCGACTGGAATCCGCTGCACGTCGACCCGGGCTTCGCCCAGGCCTTCGGCTTCCCCAAGCCCATCCTCCACGGGCTGTGCACCTTCGGGTACGTCGGCCGCCACGTCATCAAAGCCTTCGCCAACGGCGACCCGCGCTACTTCAAGAGCATTCGCTGCCGCTTCGCCGAGACGGTGTTCCCCGGCGAGACGCTGCGCACCGAGATGTGGAAGGAAGGCAACAAGGTCGTCTTCCGCACCAAGGTGTTGGAACGCGAGAAGGTGGTCATCTCGAACGCGGCGGTCGAGCTCTACAAGGAGATTCCGACGGCCCGGGCGGTGACCAAGGCGGCTCCGGCCGCGACGGCTTCCGTTCCCGCCGCCGTTCCCTCGGGGCCGCCGACCGTCACCACTCCCGACGTGTTCGCCGCCATCCAGGCGCACGTCGAGAAGAACCCCGAGCTGGCCGCCCGGGTCCAGACCGTCTTCGCGATGAAGATTTCCTCGCCCGACAGCGCCTGGACGCTCGACATGAAGACCGGCAAGGGCTCGGTGGCTCCGGGCCTGCCCGCCAAGGCCGACTGCACGCTCGAGCTGTCCGACTCGGACTGGCTGGCGATGACCAGCGGCCGGGCCGACCCGATGAAGCTGTTCACCGGCGGCAAGCTGAAGATCAGCGGCAACGTGATGGCGTCGCAGAAGCTCGACTTCCTGAAGAAGGTAGACCCGGCCCCGGCCCTGGCGGCGGCGGCCAAGCGCGGAGGAGTCGCTCCGGCGGCGGCGGCCCCCGCGGCGGCGCAGGCGACGGCGGCGGCGGGCGAACCCGCGGCGGCGGTCACCAGCACGGACGTCTTCGCGGTCATCGGCGGCTGGCTGGCCGAGCACCCCGAGGTCGCCGAGA
>JAHFDQ010000217.1:0-4227 GCA_023248915.1 Archangiaceae bacterium
CACCGCCATTCTGTCCCGCTGGGTGGGGCCCGGCGCACGCCGTAGGCGGCATCGCCAGCGCGGCTAACGCTTCTTCACCGCTTCGGCCAGCGCGGTGGTGCTGTGGTTTTTCGGGTCTCCCGCGATGGCCACCCGGCCGCCGTAGGCTTCGACTTCCGCGCGCTCGGGCACCGACTCGGGCGTGTAGTCGGTGCCCTTCACGTGGACTTCGGGGCGCAGCGCGCGGATGACGCGGCGGACGTCCGGCTCGTCGAACAGCACCACCCAACTGGTGCAGGAAAGGGCCGCGACCAGCTCGGCGCGCTCGCGCTCGGGCACCACCGGGCGGCCCGGCCCCTTGTTGGCCCGGGTGGACGCGTCGCTGTTGACCGCCACCACCAGGGCGTCGGCCAGGGCGCGCGCTCCTTCGAGGTACCTCACGTGGCCGACGTGCAAGAGGTCGAAGACTCCGTTCGCCAGCGCGACGCGCTTGCCTTCCTTGCGCAGCGCCGCCACCTGGACCGCCGCGGCTTCGAGCGCGATGACTTTGACGGCCGAGCTCACGGCGAAAGGCCCGCCAGCTCGTGCCTCAGCTCGGCGCGCGCGACGGTCGCGGTGCCCTGCTTCTGCACCACTAGGGCTCCGGCGACGTTGGCCATGCGCGCGGCCTCGGCGACGGTGGCTCCGGCGGCGAGCGCGAGCGTCAACGCGGCGATCACGGTGTCGCCCGCGCCGGTGACGTCCACCGCCTCGGCGGCTCCGTGCACGGGGACGAAATCGAGGCGCCCTCCGGCCTCGAGCACCGCCAGGCCGTCGCGCCCGCGGGTGACCACCAGCGCCCGACACCCGAGCCGCTTCAGGCCGCGCCGTGCCGCCCTCGCCAACTGCGCTCCGGTCCGGGCCGGAAGCCCGGTCAACGCTTCGAGCTCGGGCTCGTTCGGCTTGGCGACGGTGACTCCCGTGAGCTCGGCCAGCGCGTAGCGCGAATCGGCGCAGACCGTCAGCCCTTCGCGGGCGAGGCGCCGCAATTCGGCGCGCACCTCGACGTCGATCACCCCGGCGCCGTAGTCGGACACCAGCACCGCGTCAGCGCTCCGGGCGGCGCGGGCGACTTCGCGCGCCAGCTCGAGGCGCACCTTGGGCGGCAACTGCCCCCGCGCGCCGCGGTCGAGCCGCAGCATCTGCTGCCGGGTGGTGTTGACCCCTCCGGCGAGAATTCGGGTCTTGGTCTCCGTCTCGACCGCGGGCGACGAAACCCCGCGTAGCTCGATGCGGGCGGCCTTGAACCCCTGCCTGAGCGCCTTGCCCATGGCGTCGTCGCCGACCACCCCGACGGCGGTGACCCTCCCCCCGAGCGTGCGCACGTTCGCGGCCGCGTTGGCGCCACCTCCCAGCTTCACCTCGGAGTCCTCGTAGCGGACCACCAGCACCGGCGCCTCGCGGCTAACGCGGTCGGTTCGGCCGTAGATGTAGTGGTCGGCGACCAGGTCTCCCACGACGAGGACGCGCCGGCTGGGGAATGCGTCGGTGAGGCGCAGCAGCGGAGAACGCGCGGAAGGGCTCATGCGAACAGGCGGGTTGTGCCACTTCGGTCTCGGCCGGACAAGCGCCGCGCAGACCGGCGCCCCCCGGGTCCCATTTTTCGAGCACCTGCCGGGAAGTCAGCCAAACCGCCCCGTTTACAGAGGGGCGTCGCAGGCGTCCGGGACGGGTTAGTACCCGCAGGTGACCAGCGGCGGCAAGGGAGCGTAGTGCCTGCCGTCCCCCGCATCGCGGGCGGTGTCGACCACGTCCATCGCGTTGCCGAGCGCCGTCGAGACGTCGGTCCAGGTCTGCGACAGCTTCGCGCCTCCGTCGGGCACGGCCATGCAGAGGACCTTGGGGCTGCCACACACGTCGAGCGCCTCGCAGTCGTCCGGTGAGGCGGCGGCGTCGCGCCACAGCTCGTCGCCGTACTGCACGACTCCCCCCACCAGCACCAGCGCCACCGTTCGGGGCGTGGCTTCGACGATGGCCTGGTTGGGGTTCTGCCGGTCGCCGCGCACCACGAAGAGGTCGGCGAGGAAGCCTACGGCGAGTTGGCCAAGCTGCTGGCTCTGCCCGACCACCGCGGCGCCGTTGGCGGTGGCCATCACCACCAGGTCCTGGGGCGTCAGGCTGCCGTTCCAGTGGGAAGTGTCCCAGGCCTGGGCGAAGCGGAGCTCCTCTGGGAGATTCTGGCTGCCACCCATCGACCAGTCCGGTCCCAGCGCGACCTGCACGCCGGCGGCGCGCGCACCGGGGATGTTGGCCGTGTCTCCGTAGAGCGAGGCGTTGGAACGGGGCGACCAGGTTAGCCGCACCCCGTGGCTGGCCATGTCGCTGAGCTCGTTCGAGCCGAACGCCGTTCCGTGGGTCAGCGTCGTCTGCGGCGCCTTGAGGCAACCCGCGCCCAGAGCGCCCAGCGTGGCGTACTCGTTCAGCGCCGCCACGTCGGTGCCTTCGCCACAGTGCACCAGGAAGGCATTGACCCCTCCGTCCGCGAAGGCGCCGCAGACTGAAGTGGCGGTGGCGGCCGATGGCGGAAAGAGGGCGCTGGTCCGCACCCGGTCGCTGCCCAGCCCGTTGGCGCCGGTGTCGATCGAGCGGGCCAACGAGCCGAAGCAGGCGCCCGAGGTGCCCGCCAGCCCGACGATGCTCGTGGTGCCGGCGATGAGCCCCTTCAACTCGCCGAACTTGTCCATCTCGCAGCGCAGGCTGCCGGTCGCGGTGCCGTAAGGCGTCTGCGCGCACCAGCCGGGCTTGCCCTGGGAATCGTCGGACAGGCAGTGCTTCACTTCCAGCATGGCCTGGTAGCCCGGTTCGCTCGTCCACTCATTGTGGTTGCGGTAGGTGCGCGAAGGCGTCCAGTCGTCACCGTCGAACACGTCAAAGAGAATGTGGTTGTGGGTGTCGACGAGGCCCGGGGCTATGACTCCGCCGGTGTCGATGCGGGTGGCACCCGGAGCGCCCGGGGCTTCCTCGCAGGCGCTGCCCGGGGCGACGCAGGTGATGCGCGAGCCTTCCACCAGCACCTGGCCGTCGAAGGCTTCCCACGGCGTGACGACGGTGCCTTGCAACAGCAGCCGGTCCTTCGCCCCGACGGTGAACCCCGCGTCGGCGCTACCTGCATCGGGCGCGGTCTCATTCCCCGTGGGGTTGCACGCGGCAAATGCGCTCAAGAGGAACAGGCACCCGACAGGAGAGCGGAACATGTCGCGAAGGGCTTCCCGCTCGATAGAGCGTCGCCAGCCTCAACTCTACCCGACGGTTTCACTCGACGCACCCGGCTTCGCAGCCGATACCCACGCAGCGGAAGTGACCGTCCGCAGGTCGAGCTCTGCCAGGGCGTCGGGGGCGAGGGAGCACTTCGGCCCCCGGCTGAGCCGCTCTAGAATCCGAGCGCCGAGCAGAGGGCCTCAGCCCCCGAGAGCACCTCGACCCCCAGCCGCGCCACCCAGGCCGGGTAGCCGCGCGGAAGCCTCGCCGAGTCCTTCTCGGTGGTGGCGATCAACGCTCCGAGCCGATCGGCCTCGGCGCGCACTTCGTCGAGCTCGCCGAGGCTGAATCGATGGTGGTCCGGGAAGAAGTACCGGCCGACCACCTCGATACCCTGTCCTTTCAAGGACGCCGCGAACCGCTCGGGCCGAGCCACTCCGGCCAGCGCCACCGCGCGACGCCCGCGCCACACCGTCGGAGCGTGCTCGCCTCCGTCCGGCGCGACCAGGGCGTCCACCGCGTACCGGGCTCTGACCACCGGGACCTTCCAGTCCGGAAACCTCGCCGACGGGCCGTCCGCCACTCGCAGCCAAATCAGGTCGGCCCGGCCCAGGGCCGAAAGGGGTTCGCGCAATGGCCCCCGGGGCAACAGCTTCCCGTTTCCGAAGCCCGAGGCCTCGTCCACCACGACGACGTTCAGGTCGCGCACCAGCTTCCGGTGCTGAAACCCGTCGTCGAGGAAGAGCACGTCCGCTCCGAGCTCGCGACGCGCGCGAAGGGCGAGCTCGGCCCGGTCGGCGCCGACCAGGACGGACGCCTCGGGGCACGCGCGGGCGATCATCCACGGCTCGTCGCCGCACTCGTCGGCCGGCGGCAGAACCCCCGCGCCGCCGAAGACGAGGGCGTCGGTGGCCTTGCGGCCGTAGCCGCGCGAGAGCACCGCCACCTTCAGCCCGCGCGCCGCGGCCCTCCTGGCGAGATGAATGACGGCCGGAGTCTTGCCCGCGCCGC
>JAHFDQ010000217.1:4237-9295 GCA_023248915.1 Archangiaceae bacterium
GACGGTCAGGTTTCCCACCGAGATGACTCGCGCGTCCACCCGCGTCGAGGCGAGGGCCCCCCCGTCGTAGAGCGCGTTCCGGGCGCGGACACCGAGGCCGAAGAGCGCCGCGGCGACCGACAGGGGGCTGAAAAGCACCCGCTCGCCCAAGCTGGCCGCGCTCGGCGGCTGGTACCAGGCCTGCTCGAGGCGCGCCCTCACCGGAGCACGCTCTCGCTCCCGGCCGACGGCGCCCGCGCACAGTGAGCATTCGTTGGGCGAGCGGACCTCACCGGGACGCAGCCCCCCTCTTGGAGCGCGGGCCGATTCGGCCAGGAGTCCCCGCCGCGTAGAACGCCAGCACCTCGCGGGCGACGTCCTCGGGCCGAGCCATCGCCCGCGCTGCCCGCTGGCCGCTCGAGGACGCGGCCACCACGGCCTCGGGACTGCGGTTGCCCACGAGCTCGTCCGCCAACCCGGTCAGGCCCCCTTCCGCCACGGCCACCACGCGGACCCGGCAGGCGCGGGCCTGTGCTGCCGCGCGGCCCGAGTAGTCGTTGCCCAAGCCCAACACCCACACTTCGTCCAGCGCCTGAAGCCAGCGCACGAAGGCAGCCCCAACCTGGTACCCGGCGAAGGTGACGGCCGAGTCCAGGTCGAGCCGCCGCACCTGGGCGCGCAGCCGGCCCTCCAGGGCTCCGTCGCCGACCAGCACCAGCCGGGCGCCAGGCTTCTCGCGCCGCAGCCGCGCGAAGGCGTCGATGCCGAGCCGGTGCCGTCGAGAGGGCTGGAAGCTGGACACCATGCCGATGAGCGGCACGCCCGTCAGGCCCAGATCGCGGCGCAGGGCGCCCAGGTCCGCCGGAGGCGAGTACTCCGTCGCCACGAGCGGCGGCAACACGAGCACCGGAGTCCCCGCCAGGCGAGAGGCCAGCGCCTCGTAGGGGACGGTGAAGCCGTCGGCGCGCGGGAGCGTCAGGCGGATGGAGCGCGGCGCGTGAATCGAGCGCACCAGGCGCGCCCCTCGCGGCAGCCCGAGCCGGGCCACCACGTGATCATGGGTAAAATGCGAGTGGACGACGTCGAGCGACCGGTTCCACAGCCTGCGCGCGTCGGCCAGCACCGCGAACGGGTTGGACTTCACCGACAGCTCGAGCCCTCCCTCGTCGAGGAGCCCCAGCTCGCGCAGCCGGGGCACGATCGGCTCTTCCGAGCCGAGCCCGGGGCGCTTACGGTCGACGGCCACCGACACCGCGTGCCCGAGGTCGCGCTGGGCGGCGGCCAGGCGCGCGACGATCTCGGCGGGGCCGCTCCAGACCGGGCTGGCCAACAGGTGCAGCACGCGCATCAGCCGGGCCCTCCGGGAGGCCAGAAGCCGCGGTACAGCTCGGCCAGCTCGCCGGCTTCGCGGTCGACGCCGAATCTCGCCCGCGCTTCCTCCGCCGCGTTCTGGCCGATTTGCCGCGCCCTCTCGGGTTCGCGCAAGAGCGGCAGAATCGCGTCGCGGAGCGCCCCGACGTCGCCGACCTCGTACAGGAAGCCGGTGCGGCCGTGCTCGACCAGGCCCGGGTAGTGGGGAAGCTTCGCGGCCACCACGCAGCAGCCCGAGGCGAGGGCCTCTAGCAGCACCAGCGAGAACCCTTCGGACCTCGACGGCTGAACGACGACCGACAACCCCTGATACCAGCGCTCGACGTCGGGCTGAGCGCCCGCGAGCACCAGGGCCCCTGCCGTCTTCGTCCGCAGGTCCTCGGCCCAGGCGGTCTGGCCGCTCCGCACGGCACCCACCAACACCGACCGCCACTCTGGCCGTTCCGGTAGGAGCGGCGCGATCGCGGCGACGAAGTCCCCCTGCCCTTTCGCCGGCCGTACCCTGCCCACCACGCCGATGCCGTACTGGCCGCCCAGCCCCAGGCGCTGCCAGGATGCGGCGCGGTCCTTTGGAGGCGCGAAGCGGGCCAGGTCGACGCCGTGGCCGACGATGCGCGAGGGAACGCCCAACCCGTCCGCCACCTCGCGGGTGAGCGCCACCACCTGGTCGGCCGAACGCGCCAGCCAGCGGGTGAAGAGGCTCGGCCGGGTGGCGGCGTGCCGGGTGAAGACGAGCCGCGTCGCGCGCCCCAGCCACCTGAGCGCCAACCCGACGCACAGCTCGTTGATTCGGTGCGCGTGCCAGACGACGGGCTCGGTCCGGGCGCGCCGCCACAGCTCTCGCCACCCGATGCGCGGCACGGTCCCGTCCAACGCCTGCCCGAGCGCGCGCGGTTCAAAGTCTGCGGGCAGCGCGGCCAGCACGGCCTCGACGTGGCGGGTGACGCCGGTTCGCCTCGGGTGCAGGTGCGGGTGGACCACCAGCATGGCGATGTCAGCTCGCCTCGCGCGGGGTGAGCAGAGCCCGCGTCGGCGGCAACGTGGTGAGCAGCCGCTCGAAGTGGTCGACGTTGCGGCTGCTGGCCCCGGAAACCTGGAGGACGGTCGCCTTCGCCAGCTCGCCCAGGTCGGCGAGGGTGTCGGGGCGCGAGAGCAGCTCGGCCAAGAGCCGGTAGAGGTGGTCGGGATCATTCACCTGAATTCCGCCCCGGCCCACCAGCACCTGCACGCTGTCGTGGAAGTTCTCCATGTGCGGCCCGAACAGCACCGGCCGCCCCTGCGCCGCCGGTTCGAGGATGTTCTGGCCGCCCCGGGTGGTGAACGAGCCTCCGACGAAGACCGCCGTGGCCAGCCGGTAGGCCCGCGACAGCTCGCCGATGGTGTCGAGCACCACGACTCGCCCGCCGAACGGGTTCTCTTGCGAGCGCAACCCCGCAGACAGGCCCGCCTGCTGCGCCAGCGCGACGATGCGGCCCGCGCGGTCGATGTAGCGCGGGGCGATCACGAGTCGGAGCTCGGGGTAGTCCTTCAGGAGCCGCTTGTAGACGTCGAGGAGCTGCTCTTCCTCGCCCTCGTGCGTGCTGCCCGCGATGAGGACCGGCGCCTTGTGGGGAATCGCCAGGGCCCGCCGGAGGTCGGCGTCCTCGTGGGCGTGGGCCGGCGCGGCGAGCGCGTCGAACTTGGTGTTCCCCGTCACCCACACCCGCTCAAGCGACGCTCCCAGGCCCAACACCCGCTCGGCTTCCTCGTCTTCGCGCATGAGGAAGAGGTCGATGTCAGCGAGGGGGTTGCCGATGAGCGAGAACAGCGTCCGGTACCGGCCCAATCGAGCGGGCGAGAACCGCCCGTTGGTGAGCGCGACGCGACAGCCGCTGCGCTTGGCGGCCCGAATCAGGTTGGGCCAGATCTCTGTGTACTCGAGCACCAGCAGGTCGGGCTTGATGGCTCGCACCGCGCGCCGGGTCGCGCCCCAGATGTCGTAGGGGGCGTAGACCGCGGCGTCGATCTGGGTGGCGAGGCGCTCGCTCGCCATCATGTAGCCGGTGTTGGTGGTGGTGGAGAGGATGATCTTCGCGTTGGGGAACCGGGCCCGGAGCTGGCCGATCATCGGCGACAGGGCGAGCAGGTCGCCCGCGCTCGCCCCGTGCAGCCACACCCTCGGCGACCCCCCTTCGGGCAGCCGGCCTGGAGGATAGAACCCGAGGCGCTGGAATAGCCCGTTCCGCGTCTTCCGGTGCAGGCACAAGATCGGCAGCAGCACCACGAAGAGCAGATAGCTCGCCAGGACGTAGAGAAGCCGCATCGGTCGGGCCTGCTCTATCAGAACCGCCGGGGCCGCGCCTTGTCGGGCCGGCCTCAGCCGAGCAGGCCGAAGAGCGCCTTCACCAGAACCCCGGCGCCGAACGCGACCAGATCGGTTCCGTTGGTCGAGCTCGAGAGCGGATTGGCGAAGCGGTACCCGGACAACGCCGTGCCCTGACCGCGGTAGGCGTTCACCGCCTGGAGCTTGGCCTGCACGATTCGCGCGGCGAGATCGGGGGCGACGGTGGTCCGCTTCTCTTCCCGCTGCTGAAGCTGGGCCAGGGTGTTGGTGATGCTCTCCTCGGAGAGGATGCTGACCGGCGCCGAGCAGAAGGCGCACTCGGTGCCGAGGGCGAGCTCGATCGGCCCGCCGCAGTTGCTACACTTGACCGTCTTCACCCGGTCGCGAAGCTGGGCGAGCTCCTTCGGGTTGGGGGCGCGGACCAGGTTCTTCTCGCGCAGAAACTGGAAGAAGGTGATGTAGCGGCCGTGCTGGGCGCACCGGAAATAGGTGAACCGGGTGGTCCGCTGCATGTCGTGAGTTTCGGCCAGGTCTGCGTCGCAGCGCGGACAGCTCTTCGTCGGCACCAGCTCAGCCTTGGCGCTGTCGTTCCGGGAATAGAGAATGCCGAAGAGGTTCAACGTCGCGCCGGGCGACAGTTGCAGGCTCTCGCGGCCGTCGAACCAGATGCCGTTGCAGTGGCTGCAGACGTCGATCTCGACCTCACCACCGTAGTTGGCGGGGAAGGTGTGCTCGTCCATCTCGAGGGTGCAGCCGGGGCATTCCATTGCGTCAGTGTAGCTCCGGTCGAACCATGAGAGGGCTGGTGACGATCCACGGTCGCCATTCCTCCCCCGTCGTGCAGTCCGGGCCCTCGAGCTGAACCTGCACCAGGGCCGGCCCTGGGCGCTCGAGCAGTACGGTGCCTGCGTCGGCGTCGAGGGTGGCTGCTCCGGCGACCACCACGCGCGCCCGCGCCGTCCCTGTCGGGGGCAGGACGACGCGCAACCGGTCGCCCACCCTGCCCTCCCTCGGGCCCGAAAGCCCCAGGAGGGCGAAGCCAGCGCCTTCGCCGAGCGCGTCGAACGAGCAATAGGTGCGGCCCTCGGCCAGCGCCTGCAATACCAGCTTCGCGGCCGCCGCCGGGTCCTCGGGAAGGCGCACCAAGTCGGCCGGCAGGTACACGGACAGGGTCTCGAACTCGGTCTGGTAGGGAGGCAGCCCATGGGCGTCGACCGAGCAGAGCGCGACCTTCGGCTCGACCCCCGACAGGGCCAGCAGCTTCGCTTCGCCGTCGGGCTGCGGCCGGTTCAAGAGCATCAGCCCGTGCGCCGGGTTGGCGAAGTACGCCCCCGCGGAACAGAACAGGCGGCCCGGGCTCCGCATCGCCTCGCGCAGCAGCGTGT
>JAHFDQ010000631.1 GCA_023248915.1 Archangiaceae bacterium
CAGCGCCTCGAACAGCTCTGGGGCGGGGCGCGTCTTCACGCTGTCCACCAGGAAGGTTTCCGCGGCGCGGGCAGCCCCGCTCTTCTCGAGCGCCCGCGCGTAGGCCGGGTAGGCCGCCAGGTAGTCCGGCCGTTCGGCGAGGCCGGCGCGCAAGAGCTCGAGCGCCTGGCGGTGCGCTCCCAGCATCGACAGGCAGCCCGCCCGGTGCAGGCGCGCTTCGTTGAACAAGTCGGCGGCCGCGGGCACCTCGGCGTAGGCCTCGGCGGCGCGCAGGTATCGGCCCAGTTTTTCGTGTACCAGGCCCGCGTAGAAGGACAGGCGGGGCTCGTCGAGGTCCTGCCGGCGGGCGGTGTCGAGCACGTCGGCCGCCATCGCGAGCTGCCGGGTGGCGAGGTACGAGAAGGCCACCTTGACCGCCACCTCGGGGTCCTGCGTCACCGACATGAGCTGGTCGAAGTACGCGCGCGCCCGGGAGGGCGACCCTTGCCTCAGCGCGAGGCGCCCCGCGGCCAAGAGCACGTCGCGGTTCTCGAAATCGAGCTGCAGGGCGCGCGAATAGGCCTCCTCGGCTTCGGCGGTGCGCGTCTGGGCATCGTAGACCTGGGCCAGCGCCACCCAGACCTCGAAGTCGCCGGGGTCGCGCTCGGCGGCACGCACCAGAATCTTCTCGGCGCGCGGCAGGTCGCTCTTCTCGGCAAGGGCCAGCCCCAGCCGCTTGTAGCCCAGCGGCTCTCCGGGGAGCGCCACCGACAGTTCGTCAATGACCGCGATCGCCTCGTCGGGCTTGCCCTGCTCGAGCCAGAGCTGACTCAGCACCAGGTAGGCGTCGGGCGCCTTGGGGGCCAGCCGGATGGCGCGAACCAGGTGCACCTTGGCTCGGGTGAACTTCTGAGCCTCGAAGAGGATTCGGCCCATCAAGAACTGCGCCGGCTGGTAGTTGGGTGCCAGCTCGATGACTCGGCGAAGCTCGCGCTCGGCCCGGCTCAGGTCGGACAGGCGGGCGTATTCCTCGGCGAGCGCGGTGATGAGGAAGGGGCTGCCATCGTCGGTCGCCAGCGCCAGGCGCAGCTCGTCGAGCGCGCGGCGGTGGTCGCCCTCGTGGTGGGCCAGGCGGGAACGCAGGTAGTGCGCATACGAAGCGGACGAGGCAAACGGTTCGTCGTCGCCGAGGGACGAGCTCATCGCCTCGCGCATCGCCTGCTCGTCGGGCGCCGGCCGGTCGTGGGTCGGCCCGGCCGCCGCGCTCGCAAGCGCGCTGCCGCAGATGACCCAAGAGACCCAACGCATCGCCAACCGTGATTCTAGCTCTGGGAAGGCATCTGCGCCCGGCGCGGTGCGACGCCTACAGCGGACTACCTCGTCCCCGCCCGCGTACCGGCCTCTGCCAGCGCCAGGTCGAGCAGCGCCTCGGCCGTCTGGCCCGGTTCGAGCAGGTCGGCCACCGCGCTGACGTAGTCGAGCCCGGTCTCGGCGCGGAGCAAGGGCGCCAACCTGGCCACCAGGCCTCGCGCGGCCTGGGGACCGGCCTCGGGCAACACCACGCCGAACACGGCGTCACCGAGGTGGCCGGCGACATCGGGAACGCGAATGCACTGCCGGACGGCGGCCGCGCCCTGCCGAGCCTTGTCGGGCGACGGAGTCACGGGGCGCAAGACCGCCACCGACAGCGATCGCCCGTAGCGGGAGGCTCGGGCGACCTCCTGCTCGATTCGGCCAATGAGGCCGGCGCGGTTGTAAAGTCCGGTGTCGGCGTCGCTGCCGGCCCTCCACAGCATCGAACGGCTGCGCAAGAGCTCGGTCTCGATGACCCGCTGGCGAAGCACCCGCTCGACGCGGGTGAGCAGCTCGAGCGACTGGAAGGGCTTGGCCAGGTAGTCCACCGCGCCGAGGTTGAGCGCGCGCACCTTCTCGGCCACCCCCTGGTGCGCCGACAGGAAGATGACGGGAATCTGCGCGGTGTCGGCCGAGGACTTCATCGCCATCGCCGCGTCGAGCCCGTCCAGCTTGGGCAGGAAGACGTCCATCAGCACGAGGTCGGGCTTCAGGCTGTGCGCCTTGGCGAGGCCTTCTTCCCCGTCGCGGGCAATCTCGACCCGGTACCGGGTGCGCAGCATCTCGGCGATGACGGCGGCGATGTCGGGCTCGTCCTCGACCAGCAGCGTCAGCGGGGGCTCGACGTCGCCAGCCGCTGCGGGCTCTGCGGCCGCCGCCAGCCGCCCTTCCTTCAGGGGCACGGTGAAGACGAAGGCGCAGCCGCCAGCGGTGGGCCGCTCGGCCCAGATTTCTCCTCCGTGCAGCTCGACCAGTTCCTTGCAGATGGCCAGGCCCAGGCCGACCCCCGAGCCGTCGTGGCGGTACTTGTCGAACACCAGCTGCATCTGGTCGGGGGCGAGACCGAGGCCGTCGTCCTGGACCACCACTCGGGCGACGTCGCCGTCGGGGCGTTCGAGCCGCTGCGCGCGCACCACCACCTGACCGCCGGGCTCGGCGGCGTGGCGAATGGCGTTGGTGACGAGGTTCTGCAGCACCTGGCGCAGCTTCACCTCGTCGCCGACGGCCATCAGCGATTCGGGCGCTTCGGAACGCAACGCGACGCCCCGCTCGGCCGCCAAGATGGAAAGCTCGGCCGCGCTTTCCTGGCAGAGCTCGGAGACGTCGAGGGACTGCGGGTCGAGCGCGATGCGGGCGCGGTCTCCGCGGCCGCGCTCGAGCAGGCTCTCGACCAGCCCCGCGACTTTTCTGCTGACCCTCGAGATGGCCTCGACCGAACGCTGCTCTTCCGCGCTCAGCCCGCCGTCCAACAGGAGTTGGGCGTGGCCCAGCAGCACCTGCAACGGCGCGCGCAAGTCGTGGCTGCACACGGCGATCAGGTCGTCCTTGAAGCGGCTGCTCTCCTTCAGGCGTTGGTTGGCCTCGGCCAGCTCGCGGTACCGGTCGACGTAGGCCGACTCGAGGTCTTCCCGCTTGCGTTTCAGGGCGGCGTGCAGGCGGGCATTGCGAATGGAGTTGGAGAGCGCCGTGGCCGCCGCTTGGGCGAATTCGCGGTCTTCGCGGGCGAAGGACAGGCCCGCCCCCGACAGGCGCAAGGTGAGCGCGCCGAACAGGTCGTCGCTGCACATGAGGGGCTGCACCAGAATCGACCTGACCTCGAGGCTCGCCAGGTGCTTCCGGACCTCGTCCATCAGCGGGTCGCGCGCGACGTCCTCGACGTGAACGGCGCGGCGG
>JAHFDQ010000632.1 GCA_023248915.1 Archangiaceae bacterium
TACGTGCTCGACGGCACCAAGTGCTTCATCACCAACGGCGCCCGGGCGTCGTGGGTGGTCATCTTCGCCACGGTGGACAAGACCAAGGGCCGCGCCGGGCACCGCGCCTTCGTGGTCGAGAAGGGGACTCCGGGGTTCTCGGTGGGCAAGCTGGAAGAGAAGATGGGGCTGCGCGCGTCCGAGACCGCCGAGCTGGTGCTCGACAACTGCCGGGTGCACAAGGATACGCTCCTGGGAGGCGAGGCCTACTACGAGGGCAAGGAGGGCTTCATGGGCGCCATGAAGACCTTCGACACCACTCGGCCGATGGTGGCGTCGATGGCGACCGGCATCGCCCGCGCCGCGTACGAGAAGGCGCTGGAATTCACCAAGGCGAACTTCGAGCTGGGCAGGCCCATCGCCCGGTACCGCTACGTGGAAGAGCTGCTCGCCCGAAGCAAGCGGAAGATTGAAGCGTCGAGGCTCCTGGTGCAGCGCGCCGCGTGGATGGCCGACTCGGAAATGCCCAACGCCAAGGAAGCCTCGATGTCGAAGGCCTTCGCCGCGCGCGCCGCGGTCGAGGTGCTGGCCGACCTGGTGCAGGTGATGGGCGCGGCCGGGGTGGTGCGGGACAACTTCGTCGAGAAGTGGTTCCGCGACATCAAGGTGTACGACATCTTCGAGGGCACCGGAGAGATTCAGCGCATCGTCATCTCGAAGCGCATCTTGAAGGACCTGAAGGCGTTCTAGGCGCGGTCGGGCGCGGGGAGGCAGCGAATGTCGCTCCGGCCCAGCGAGCTGGCCCAGGTGGTCGCAGAGCTCGACGAGAAGCTGCGCGGGGCGACGGTGCAGCGGGTGCACGTGCCCGAGGCTGGCCTGGCGTACCTCGAGCTGCGCCTGCCGGGGCGGAGTGTGCTCCTGTGCGTGTCGGTGCAGCCGGGAACGGCGAGACTGGGGGTGGCGAAAGAGCGTCCGCCAGCGCCATTGAAAGCCCTGCCGCTGCAGCAGCGCCTTCGCAAAGAGCTCGAGGGGTTCCGGGTGGCCGCGGTCCGCCAGTCCGAGCAAGGGGTCGTGCTGGAATTCGAAAAGGCGGGGGAGAAGAAGGTACTCGCCCCCGGGACCCTTCCGTTCAGCCCGAGCGGAGTCGAGGGCCGGCTTCCCACCGCGCCTCGTCTTGACCCCGGCAGCCGCCTGATTCCCCTGCCCGGCTCGGACTTCCCCTACGCCGAGGCGGCCGAGCAGCTTGTTTCCGGAAAGGCCGCCGCGGTCCGGGTCAGCGAAACCCGCCGGGCGCTCATCGCCCCGGTGCGAGCGAAGCGGGTGAAGCTGGCGCGGACGCTCGACAAGGTCCGCGCCGAGGCCAGCCGCCAGGCCGAGGCCGACCTGCACCGCCAGCACGGAGAGCTGCTCTCCCGGAACCTGGACCGAATAGCGCGTGGCGCCCGCGAGGTTCGCCTCACCGAGTACGCCGCGACCGGCCCCATCGAGCGGGTAGTCCCGCTCGACCCCGCGCTACCGCCGAAGGCGCAGGCCGAGCGGCACTTCCACCAGTACCGGAGGCTCCTTCGGGGGTGCGAGCAAGCCGCGCGCCGGGTGGTCGAGCTGGAAGCCGAGAGGTCCCGGCTCGCCGCCGAGCTGGCGCGGCTCGAGGCGCTGGCGGACGACGAGCTGGGCAGGATGGCTGGCCCCGCGTCGCCCGGTCCGGGCCGCAAGAAGCCGAAGCAACCCCGGGCTTCCGGGTTTCGCGAGTACCTCTCTGCGAGTGGAGCGCCCATCTGGGTCGGGAAGAACGCCGCGGGAAACGACGCGCTCACCTTCGAGCAGGCCCGGCCGCACCACCTCTGGCTGCACGCCCGGGGTGTGTCAGGTTCGCACGTCGTGGTTCCGCTCGAGAAGGGCAGGGCGGTTTCTCAGGAAGTGCTGCTCGACGCCGCGCACCTCGCGCTCTTCCACTCCGACGCGAAGGGCGAGCCCCGCGGCGAAGTGAGCTACACCCCGGTGAAGTTCGTCCGCCGGCAGAAGGGGGGCGCACCCGGGCAAGTCACCTTCACCCGCGACCGGACGCTGCTCGTCCGCGTCGAGCCCGAGCGCCTCCGACGGCTGACCCGCTGAGCGAGGCCTGAGACGGTCGCCGCCCGAGTCACCGGTTCGCGGCCGCCCTGCGCCAGCGTTCGATGACGGCCTCGATGAATTGGCGTCGCTGGCCGCGCAAGGCGACAGAGTCGGCGGCGTCGATCAGCCCGCCGACCGTCGTCCTCTGGGTCGCCAGCGTCTCGAGCGTGACCGCCTCGATTCGTTCGAGCGGAATCCCGCAACGGTAGCGTAGGCAATCCACGAGCGTCCGCTCGATTGGGAGTGCCACCAGGTCTTGGCGGTAGCCGCCGCAGATTTTCCCCTCGCAGAACTCTCGTGACCGCCACAAGCGGACCGGCACCTTTCTTTGGCGGCTGGCGTGTCCGCCATGCGGAATCACCAGGTGCACCGGGACGGGTTCGTCGGCGAGAAGCCCATGCGCCCACAGCGCCGAGGCCAGGCCGAGAATCGAATGCGACACCAGGGCAAGCGCAATCTGTGAAGGACCGGCTCGCCGGCCAGGGAGCGTGAACACTCCCGGAACGGCCTCTTCGAGCTCGCCCAACTTCACCAGGTGTTGCAGCCACCAACGGCTGTTCATCGTCAGCTTGAAGTCGCGGGGCCGAATCAAAGCGTGTTACGCGAGCAGCGATCGCGCCACCTCGACCGCCTTGGACTCGCCACCCCGCTGCCTTCGGCCCGAGCCTTCCCAATCGCCGTCCCACCCGACCATGAGCCCCTCCCGCCGCACCCCGACTTGCTCTGATTGTCGCGGCCGGGGCTGACACGCGCGGCGGAGTCAGGGGTCGGCGGGCAAGGGAATCGCATCTTCGGTTGAGGAGTCTCGGACGCCCTGCGATAGCGATGGGCCGGGTCCTGTCACCTGCGTGGGGACCTTCCCGCTGGCGCGTTCCGCTGCATCGGCCTTTACCATCGCCTTGTCGGGTCTTCACCTGTCCGAGCGGAGTGAGCGGATCCCGCCCGGGGGGGGCGGTCGAAAAAGCGGCCTGTTTTGGCTGAGAAAGTTCTCGGATATCCTCTGCGCGAGGGTCCTGATTCCAGCCGGTTAAGAGGTCTCGCCGGCCGAATTCCCGAGAACTTTCTCGGCCAAAACAGGGCACCTTTACGAAGAGGCATCCAGCCCCGACGCGCGCGCCTGGAC
>JAHFDQ010000218.1 GCA_023248915.1 Archangiaceae bacterium
GTGACCTTCCGGCGCGAGCCCGCCTCAGGCGGTCGCGGGGCGCTTCACCAGCTTGCTGGCGACGAACGCGAAGAGCCCCAGCACGAGCCCCGACACCATGCCGACGACGGGGCCGGTCATCAACATCATCAGCCGGGGCGAGTCCGGCGCGGGCATGCTCGCCATCATCGCGGCCTCGTCGGCGTGCCGGGCGATGTAGCTGTCGAAAAAGAGAATGTGCGCCCCGGTAATCCAGACGCAGTTCACCAGGCTGACCAGGAAGCCGTGCAGGAAGTACTTCCCCGGCGCCTTCTTGGCGATGACCGCCGCGCAGAGGAGGAAGATGGGCAGCCAGAACATCGGCTCAATCTTGGAAGGGATGACGAAGACGGTCGCCACCGCCATCGCCAGGCCAAAGAGGGACAGCTGAAGGATGAGCTTGCCGTTCATGGAACCTCCGTCAGGTCGTGTCCTGGGCCTGAATGGGGAGCAGCGTCTCGACGTACCGGACAATCTGGTCGTCGGGCAAGTCGCCGTACAATTCGACCAGGGCGACCGCGATGGGCAGCCTCAAGTCTTTCCAGGGCGCGTCGCGGTGGTAGAGTTCGAGGGCTGCGCGCGCCATCGCGCCCTGCCAACGGCGCGTGGCGCGTGCACCCCCCGGTTCCTGCCGGACCAGCCCGTCGGCCTCGAGCCGCTCGAGAATCTCGCGGTCGGGCTCAGGCATGCAGCGGCTTGTCGCGCCCGGGGACGTCCTTCGGCGGCTGCGGCGGGTGCTTGCGGGCGTAGGCCACCATCGCCAGCGTCTCGGTGCGGAACTGGTCGTAGTCGATCTGCTGCGCGTTCAAGAACGTGCTCGCGCTCATGGTCACGCCCGCCATCATGCTCGCCTCGGAAATCTCGAGGTCGGTGGCGCCGAACATGCGCGCCGCTTCGGTGTGGAACAGCGTGCAGTACTTGCAGCGGGTCGCGCCGGACACGGCGATTCCAATCAGCTCCTTGTACTTGTTCGGGATGGCCGTCTCGGCCAGGTGGAAGTCCCGCATCTGCGTCCAGAACCCGGTCACCGCCGTGTCGGGTATCTGCCTCACCCACGTGGGCACCTGCCCGAACAGCGTCTCGACCTCGCGGTGAACCTGCGCCACTTCGTCCTTCAACTTCCGCTTCAGCTCGGTAGCCATGTTCGTTTCCTCCCTGGGTTAAGAAGCGGTGCGGAGATAATGGCGAGCGCACACGCGCGCACCCCCGAGGCGCAAAAAAATCGTGCACGCTTGACCGGCGAGCGGCCTGGCTAGTTAGAGCGCGGAAGGTTCGTCCGCGGCGTCCTCGTCGAGGTCGGGACCCACGGGCAGACTCTTCATCTGTTTCTTGATGGACTTCTGGTGCTCGCGTTCCTCGGCCCGCAGGTCGGCGAACAACGCGCGAATGTCCTTGTCCTTCACGTGCTCCATCGCTTCGTCGTAGAAGTCGAAGGCCTTCACTTCGGACTCGAGCGCCACTTCCATCGCCTGCCGCGGCGACATGAAGAGGCGGGGCTTGCCGTAGTCCGGTGCCTCGACGTCGGTGAACCACGACCGGTCGACCTGCCGCTTGGCCGACTTGAACAGCTTCTTCCGCCGGGTGGAGAGCTGCTGGGCGTGCTTGGTCTCGTTGACCGCCATGGTGGCGAAGAAGTCCGACGCGTCGCCGGGGTAGCGCTTTCCGAGCACCCGGGCGAACTCGCGGTACCTCTCACGCGCCTCGTCCTCGATGAGAATGGCCAGGTCGAGGGCGTCCTGCAGCGACAGCTTGGTGAAGTCGATGGGCATGGAAACTCCTTACCCGATGCGTTTGACCCACTTCAACTTATTGGCGTCGTAGGGCGGGTAGCGCAGCTTCGGGTCGACGTAGGTGGGCCGGTTGAGCACGCTCTTGTAGTGGGTGAAGGTGTCGAAGCTGGACTGCCCGTGGTACGCGCCCATGCCGCTGTCGCCCACGCCGCCGAAGGGCAGGGTGTCGGCGAGCAGGTGCGAGAGGCAGTCGTTGACGCAGGCGCCCCCCGAGCTGGTCTGGTCGAGCACCCGGCGCACGTTCCCGTCGTCGCGCGAGAAGACGTACAGGGCCAGGGGCTTCGGGCGGGCGTTGACGAAGCGGATGGCCGCGTCGAGGTCCGGGACGGTGAGCACCGGCAGGACGGGGCCGAAAATCTCTTCCGCCATCACCGGCGAGCCGGGGTCGACGTTGCGCAGCACGGTGGGCGCGATGTACCGCGCCGCCGCGTCCACCTCGCCGCCCACCACCCGCTCGCCGCTGCCCAACAGCTTCTGCAGCCGCTGGAAGTGCCGGTCATTGATGATGCGTGCGTAGCTGGCGCTCTGTTTCGGGTCGTCTCCGTAGTACTCGCGAAGCACCGAGGCCAGCCGGCCCAAGAGCGGCGCCTCGACCGAGGTGTGCGCCAGCACGTAGTCCGGCGCGACGCAGGTCTGCCCGGCGTTGAAGAACTTGCCCCAGGCGATGCGGTGGGCGGCGGTGTCCAGGTCGACGTCCGAATCGACGATGCAGGGGCTCTTGCCACCCAGCTCGAGCGTCACCGGAGTCAGGTGCTTGGCGGCCGCGGCCATCACGATGCGGCCCACCGCGCCGTTGCCGGTGTAGAAGATGTAGTCGAAGCGCTGGGTGAGCAGCGTCGTGGTCTCGGGCACTCCTCCCGGCACCACGGCCACGCACTCGGGGTCTAAGTACTGCGGCACCAGCTTGGCGATGAGCCCGGTGGTGGCCGGCGAGACTTCGCTCGGCTTCAACACCACGCAGTTGCCCGCCGCCAGCGCCCCCACCGCGGGCTCGATGGCGAGCTGCATCGGGTAGTTCCAGGCGCCGATGATGAGCGCCACTCCCAGCGGCTCGGGGAGAATGCGGGCGGTCGAAGGCTGAATCACCAGCGCGCTGCCGACTTTCCGGGGCTTCATCCAGCCGGACAGGTGCTTCAGCGCGCCTTCGACGGCGCCCAGCACGATGCGGTAGTCCGAACCCCAGGCCTCGAACTGGGGCTTGCCCAGGTCGGCGCGCATGGCCTCGAGCCAGTCGGCCTCGTGGTCCACCAGCATCGCCTGGAAGCGTTCGAGCTGGCGGTGGCGCCAGTCTTCCGGGCGGGTGACGCCAGACTCGAACGAGCGGCGCAGCTTGGCCACCAGGGCGACGAGGTCGGGGTCCGTCATCGTCCGGGCGGAGCCGGAGAGCGCGGGGGCGGATTGGGCGGTGGACATGGCCGGACAATAGCGGCGGCGCCGCCCGCTGGCACGCCGGACGCTCGGCCCCGTCGCGAGTCATTTGAATTCGCGGCCCCGGCGGGTAGGGTGGCCGGTCCGATGGAAGCGAAATTCGACCCGGCGAGCATTGGCCGCTTCGAGCCCGAGGCCTACCTGGCGGGTGGCTGGCGCCTGGTGGAGTGCGTCCCCGGGCAGGCGCTCGTGCTCGAGCAGGAACGGGGCGAACAGATGCGCGCCCTGTACCGGACCGCGCTGGCGCTCTTGGTGCCGCTGGTGCTGACGGTGTTGCTGGTGGTCGGCACCTGGGCCACCCCGGGTGACATGCGGTACGTCTCGTACCCCCTGGCGGCGCTCTTCATGGGGGTGGTGGTGCTGGGCGTTTTCGCCGTGCGGCGCTCGCTGCGCCGGGTGATGGACGGGGTCCGGCTCGAGGTGGACGCCCGGTCGGCGACCGTGACCGGCATGCCCGAGGCGTCGCTCGAGCTGGGGCAGACCCTCTCCGACTTCAACGCGCGCAAGGTACGCGGCCCCCTAAGCGACGTCGAGGCGGTGCGGCTGACCGTCCAGCGGGACGTCGCCGACGCCGCCCGGCGCCGGCGGGCCCTGGCCTCGCTGTCCCTGGGGCTGCGCGTCGACGGCAAGGCGCTGACCCTGCAGGGGCCGCACGCCTGGGCCGAGGACTCGGAGTGGGCCGAGGCCCGCGATGCGCTGGCGCCGCTCGGCTGCGAGCTGGCGCGGGTGGCGCGGCGGCCGCTGGTCATCGAGCTGCGCTGGGCGGGTGAAACCATCGAGGTGACGCTGGCCCAGGTCGACGGCCGCGAGCCGGCGCCGCGAGTCGAGCGTCGGGCGGAAGGGCAGGCCGGGCGATGAGGCAAATTCACGGAACACTGGAAGTGCGCACCCGCGGCCGAGGGCTGCACGGGTTCACCCGCGAGGTGGCCGCGTGGCTGACCCGGCACGAGGCCGACCGGGGGCTGCTCACCGTCTTCATCCAGCACACCTCGGCGAGCCTATTGGTGCAGGAGAACGCCGACCCCGACGTGGGCGCCGACCTGGACCGGTTCTTCTCGGCGCTGGTGAAGGACGGAGACCCGTCCTTCGCGCACGACGCCGAAGGGCCCGACGACATGCCGGCGCACGTGCGCGCCGCGCTCACCCAGACGTCGCTGTCCATTCCCGTGGTGGACGGCGCGATGGCGCTCGGCACGTGGCAGGGGCTGTATGTGTTCGAGCACCGGCTGGCCGCGCACACGCGGCGGCTCGCGCTGCATTACCTAGGCGACTAGACGGCCGACCCTTCAGGTCGACCCGGGCGAGCGAAGCGTGTCGACCGGACGAACGGGCGGGCCGCCCCATTGCGATGGCCGGTCGCCCACGGTTGGCCTAGCGTCTGCGCCCGGGGGTAGAACCTCATGCCTCGTCAGCCGTTCGCCGAGCACACGCCGCACTCGCGGAGGTAATCCATGTCAGCCACCACCAACGGCCGGCGGTTGGCCGTGTACGGGCTTTGCGCACTCGCCGCGTTGGGCCTGGGCTTTCTCCTCGTCGCCACCATCGGAGGCCGGCAGCCCGGCAAGGCGCCGCCCCTGCAGGCGCGCATCGAGCTCGCCGCCGGCGCGGTGCGCGTGGACACCGGCCAGGGTGCCCTGCCTGTCGTTTCGGGCGCGCCGCTGCGCAGCGACGCGAAGGTGAGCGCGGGCGAGGGCGCGCGGGCGCTGGTGCGCCTGTCCGACGGCACCGGTTTGTTTCTGCGCGGCGGCACGACGCTGCAGTTGTCCGCCGACGGCACGAAGCTCGAAGCCGGCCAACTGTGGATGGACGCCGCCGCCGCCGACCGCAAGCCGCCCGTGCACCGCCTGGGCGACGTCACGGTGTCCGCGGCGGGCGCGGGGGTCGAGCTGACCCGCTCCGACCAGCAGGTCACCGTGTACGTCGCGCGCGGCATGGCCACCGTCGAGGCCCCGGCCGGCCGCGTCGAGGTGCAGGCCGGCGAACGCGCCACCGTCCGCGCCGGCGCGGCGCCTGAAGTCAAGCCGGTCACCTTCTGGGAAGACTGGACCGGCGGCATGGCCGACCACGCCTCGGCCTCGGTCCTCGCCGGAGCGGGCGCGGGCACGCTGTACGGCGTCGACTTCGGCGGCGCCCCGGGCGCGAGCGCGCAGTCCCTCGAAATCAGCGCGCAGTCGATTCACGCGGTCATCCGCGACGGCCTGGCCGAGACCGAGGTCGACCAGACCTTCTTCAACGCCGGCGCCCGCCCGGTCGAGGGCTGGTACTGGTTCAGCATTCCCCTGGGGGCGCACGTCACCGGCTTCGCGCTCGACTCGAACGGCACCCTCATCGAGGGCGAGCTCATCGAGCGCAACGAGGCGCGCCGGCAGTACGAGGAATCGGCCGCGACCGGCCACGAGCCGGCGTTGCTCGAGTGGGTGGACGGCCGCACCTTCCGCGCGCGCATCTTCCCGGTGCCCGCCGCCGGTTCGCGCCGCGCCGTGTTGCGCTACCTGCAGCGCCTGCCGCTCGTCGAGGGCCGCATGCGCTTCGTGCACCCGCTTCAGGCGCGCGAGGCCAGGCGCATCGGCGAGTTCGCGCTCAGCGTCGACCTGGGCGAGGCCGGCAAGGACATGGAAATCAGCACGCTCGCCGACGCCCGCGTGGAAGACGGCGGGCGCCTCGTCACCATGCGGCGCTCGGGCTTCAAGCCGCTGGCCGACTTCCAGCTCGAGGCGCGGCTGAAGCGCCCGGTCGCGCCCGTGCGCGCCTCGCGCTTCATCACCGGCGGCGACTCGGCCGACTACCTGATGGTGCGCTGGGTGCCCGACGTCGACTGGAACAAGGTCGAAGCGCAGAAGGCCGAGGTGGTGGTGGTGGTGGACACCTCGGGCGGAGGCGACGAGTCGGCGCGCCAGTTGAAGACCGCCACCGCCGAGGCGGTGCTGCGCGCGCTGTCGGCCGACGACCGCTTCGCGCTCGTGTCGATTGACGTCAAGCCGACCGTGTTGCACCCGAAGGACGGCCTCGCCCCCGCAGGCGAGAAGGAAATCACCACCGCGCTCGAGCGGCTCGCCAGCCGGCTGCCCGGCGGCGCCACCGACCTGTCGGCGGTCTTCGACGTGGCGCTGTCCCGCCTGCACGGCGGAGAACAGCCCGCCGTCATCTATGTCGGCGACGGGTGGGCCACCAGCGGCGAGCTGAGCGGCGAGGCGCTGGGCGAGCGGCTGCGGCGGGCGCTGTCGACGTCGCGCGCCCGCTTCTTCACCGTGGCGGTCGGCGCCGACGCGAACCAGGCGCTGCTCGCCGAGCTCGCGCGGTCGGGCGGTGGGTCGGCGTTCGCCGTCGACGACACCACCCAGGCGACCGAGAAGGCGCTGCAGATTGCCGCCGCCATCAAGACGCCCACCGTCACCGACCTCGAGCTCGACCTGGGCGCCGGCCTCGACGAAACCTTCGTGTCGTCGAACGGCAAGGTCAGCCGCGGCGAAGAGGTGATGCTGCTCGCGCGCACGCACCACGACCTGCCTCCCCGGGCGAAGGTGCGCGGGCGCCTCGCCGGCAAGCCGTTCGAGCGCGACTACCCGGTGGAGTGGGAGACCACCGTGGCCGCGTCGCTGGTGCCCCGGCTGTGGGCGGTGGAGGCCATCTCGCGGCTGTTGGGCACCGCCGCGGAACCCGAGGCGATTCGCGGGAAAATCATCGCGATGGGAATGGAGTACGGCCTGATGACGCCGTACACCAGCTTCATCGCGCTGGAGAGCGAGCAGGCCTACCAGCAGCGCGGCATCCGGCGGAACCGCTCGAAGCTGCAGGGCGTGCGCCTGTCGGCGCTGACTCCCGACCTCGAACGCCAGCGCCTCGCCGAGCTGGCGGGGACGGTGTTGAGCGGCGCCTTCGGCTGCTCGTTGGAAAAGTCGCCGTCGGGCGCTCCAGGACAGGTGCCGGCGCGAGCAATGCCGATGAAGTCAGTGGACCGGTTCGGGGCCATGGAAGAGGAACCGGCTCCGGGGATGTCCCCTCCGCCGGCGGGGGCAGCCAGGCCGGCCGCGCCGCCCATGAGCGCCATGGGTGGCATGGCCAGCGCGGACAAGGAAGCGGGCGACTACAAGGCCAACGGGCCGCAGCCGCGCCCCCTCGCATATTCGGCCGGCAAGAAGGACGCCGTGAAGTTCAAGGCGCCGCGGCGCGAGGCCTTTCGGGGCGACGCCTTGGCGATGAGTCCCGGGCCCGCCTCGCCGTTGCTGTGCGCCGCGGCGAAGGTGCGCAACCCTTGCAGCGACGTCGCCCGGCGGCCGCTGGCCGAGCGCGGCGTCCTCTGGACGCGCCGGTTGAAGGCGGCGGAGAACGCCCGCGAGTTGGTGGACCGCTTCCAGGCCGCGCGGGCGGCCTGCGAGCTCGACGACTGGCGGGCCGAGTCGCGCTTCCTCGAGCTGATGCAACGCTACGTGCGCACCCCGGACGACGCCGGCTGGGTGGTGGGCCAGTTCGCCTGCCAGGGCGAGTCGCGGCTGTACCTGGCGCGCCTGTTGCTCCGCCGGGCCGTCGACGAGGCCTTCGTGACGGCCGTCGAGCGCGCGCTGTTCACCGACCCGGTGGCCTGGTCGGAAGTGGACCTCGAGCTGTCGGCCATCGCCGATCCGGCGAAGAGGCTCGAGAAATTGCGCGGCTACGTGGCGCGGGCGCCCGACGACTCGAACGGCACCATTCGCCTGTGCCAGGCGCTGGTGAAGGCGGGGCTGGCCAACGAGGCGCTCCTGCACGCGCGGCGCCTGCACGAGCGGGGGCTGATGACGCCCCTGCTCTTGCGCGAGGTGGGCGACCTCCTGACGGCCCAGGGCCAGGGCGACGAGGCGGTGCGAACCTACTCGGAAATCGTCGAGTTCGACTCGTCCAGCCTCGCCTCGAGGAAGCTGCTCGGCGACATCTACCTCGGGCGCGGCTGGTACGACGCCGCCTACAAGCAGTACCGCACGCTCACCGAGCAGCAGCCGACCGACTTCGCTGGGTGGCTGCGGCTGGCGTCCGCCGCGGCGGGCAGCGGCCGGCTCGACGAAGCGCTGCGCCTCGAGCGCCAGGTGGCCGAGGCCGAAGGCACTCCGGGGCCCGACGACCCGCGGCGCTGGGCCCGGCTGTGGTCGGCGGCGCGGCTCGCGGGAGTGCTGCATGACCCGCCGAAGTCGGAAGGCGACGTCGCGAAAATCTCCGAGGCGATGAAGCGAAAACTCAAAGAGCTGCAGCTCTTCCAGGGGCCCGGCAGCCTCGTGCTCTTGACGTGGGACGACCTGGCCGTCGACCTGGCGATGGCGCCTGCCGACGTCGCGGCGGGGCGCGGCGAGGCCGTCGACGCGGCGGCGGTCGGGCTGTCGGGCGCGTTCCTGCCACAAGGCGGTGCGGGCGCCTTCCACCCGACGGTGCGGATGCGGGGTGGGCACCGGTCGGGCGCGGTGAAGCTCGTCCGGCACGACCTGGAATGGGACGGCAAGGACTTCCAGGTCGCGGTGGCGGCGGTGGAGCTGCCCGCCGGGGCCAACTCGGTCACCTTCTGACGACTTCCCGAGCTCGATGACTTCGTTCCACTTCTTCGACGCCGAGCTGTTCGTGCTCTACACCGGTGTGGGGCACGCGGGGCTGGTGCTGGCGACGTGGGCCACCGCGGCGCTGGGCTTCACGCTGCGCCAATGGCGGTGGGCGCGGCTTGCTCCCGAGGCAAGGCGTTCGGCGATGAGGGTGGGAGTCGTCGCGGCCGCCGCGGTAGGCCTGTTGCTCGCCGCGGGCCTGCGGGTGCGGGGCACCGCGTACGACCCGACGGCGCCGGCGATGCTGTGGGAAGGCCTGGTGGCGACGCTGGCGGGCGCGGGCCTGGTGGCCGCGGCCCACGCGCTGGCGTCGGCCGCCGCCGCGCTGGTGTTCGGCCGAGGTGCCTCCGCCCAAGCCGCGAAGGGCGCCGCGCGGGGCCCGGTGGACGACGCGGTGGCCGCGTACGAGGCGCTAACCGCGGCGGTGGGGCGGCTGCGCGCCGCCGAGCGCGAGGCGACCACCCGCGCCGAGTCGGTC
>JAHFDQ010000633.1 GCA_023248915.1 Archangiaceae bacterium
CCAACTACATTCCCCCCGGCATGGACGTGCTGTTGCAGTCCGAGAACGGCCTGTTGGGCATCGGCCCCTGGCCCTACGAGGGCGAGGAAGACGCCGACCTGATCAACGCCGGCAAGGAAACCGTCACCGCGGTCAAGGGGGCCTGCTACTTCGATTCGGCGGCGTCCTTCGCGATGATCCGCGGCGGGCACGTCGACATGGCGGTGCTGGGCGCGATGGAAGTCTCGGAAAAGGGCGACCTGGCCAACTGGATGATCCCCGGGAAGATGGTCAAGGGCATGGGCGGGGCGATGGACCTGGCCATCGGGGCCAAGCGCGTCTTCGTGATGATGGAACATGCCACCAAGGACGGCGCCCCGAAGATCTTGAAGGAGTGCACCTTGCCGCTGACGGGCAAGGCCTGCGTGCATACCCTGGTCACCGAGTACGCCTACATCGACGTGACGTTGGACGGCCTGGTGCTGCGCGAGGTGGCCCCCGGGGTGACCGCCGAGGCCGTCCAGAAGCTGACGGGGCCGAGGCTGATCGTCCCTCGCGACTTGAAAGAGATGAAGTTCTAAAGCCGGTGCTATAGTCCCCGCGCTCAACCCAGAGCGGACGCACCGGGGACACAATGCCCGAGAAGGTCGACAAGTCGAAGAGCAGGGCGCGCAGGGCGGACCGGCTGCAGCACGAGCTGTTGGTCGCCTACCGCACGGTGGACGGGTTCATCACCGACTGGGCGGTCAACATTTCGCGCGGCGGCATCTTCATCAACACGCGCAACCCGCTCGCGGTGGGCACCACGGTGCGGCTGATCATCTCGCTGCCCGACACCGCGTTCCCGTTCGACCTGTCGGGCAAGGTGATGCGCGTCAACGAGTTCGACAACCCGTCGAACCAGGTGCCGGGCATGGGCATCGAATTCGTCGACGTCGACGAAGAGAAGCGCGCGCGCATCGAGCGCTTCGTCGAGCGGTTGAGGAAAGAGCTGCCCGACATGGCGATGAACGACCCGAAGAAGTCGTAGGCCCCGGGCCGCGTGCGCGCGACCCTCACCGTCGAACGCCTTTCCAAGCTGGGCGACGGCGCCGCCGCGCTGGAAGGCCGCACCGTCTTCGTCGAGGGGGCGCTGCCCGGCGAGAGGGTGGTGGCCGAGGTCGACACCTCCGAAAAGATCTGGCACGTCCGGCTGCTCGAGGTGCTGGCGCCGAGCGCGGCCAGGCGACCGCCCGCATGCCGGCTGGCGGCGCAGTGCGGCGGCTGTGATTGGCTTCATGCGGACGAGGTGCTGCAGCGGTCGGCGAAGCAGGAGATCGTCCTGTCCGCGCTCGAGCACCTGGGCGGCATCGCGCGAGTTGGGCTGGCGGTGGGAGAGCAGGCCGTGTCGCAAAGAGCGCTGGGGTACCGCCGCCGCGCGGTGTTCCATTTCTCGAAGAAGCGCCTGGCCTTTTTCGGGCGCCACAGCCACGCGCTGGTGGCGATCGATCTCTGCCCGGCGCTGGTGCCGGCCCTGGCCGACCTGCCGCCCGAGCTGTCCGAGGCGCTGGCCGGCATCGCGAAGGACGTCCACGAGGTGCACGTGCTTGCCGAAGGGCCCCAAGCAGACCCGCCTCCGTTCAGCCCGAGCGGAGTCGAGGGCGGCCCCTCGACTGCGCCTCGCGACGCTCGGGGTGAACGGAAGCGGGTGTCCTTCGCCGTCTTCCTGACCGGTCCCGCGGCCCGGCGCCACGCCGAGGCCTGCGAGGCAGCCGTTCGCAGCCTGTCCGTCGCGGGGGCGGTGCTGGTGCCCAAGGAAGGTTCGCCCCGACTCTTCGGCAAACCGATTCTCAGGGCGCTCGCGCCGCTGACGCCCGAAGTGCCCGTCTACCTTCGCCCCGACGCCTTCGCCCAGGCGAACGCCGAGGCGAACGTCGCGCTGGTGGCGGCGGTGGCTCAAGCGGCCGGCGCTGGCCCAGCCGATCGGGTGCTCGAGCTCTACAGCGGCCACGGCAACCTCACCTTTGCCCTGGCCGGCACCGCGCGTGAGGTGGTGGCCGTCGAGTCGTCGGGCACCGCGGTCGAGCTCGCCCAGCGGTCCGCGCGCGAGGGCAGGGTCACGAACGTGCGCTTCGTGCAGGGGGACGTGCCGAAGGTCTGCCGTGGGCTGGTCAGCGAAGGCCAGCGCTTCGAGCTGGTGGTGGCGGACCCGCCCCGCTCGGGCGCCTCGGGCCTCGGCGAGTGGGCGAAGCGGCTAGGCACCCGCCGCGTCGTCTACGTCGCTTGCGATCCGGCGTCGCTCGCTCGGGACGCCGCCGAACTGCTCGCGGCGGGCTTCACGCCCCTCGGGCTTCGGCTGATCGACATGTTCCCGCAGACCCGGCACGCCGAGGCGGTGATGACGCTCGAGGCGCGGTAGCGTGCCACCCGCCGGTTCTTCCGTAATTTCCAGCGTTGCGCATCCCTACGGCTGCTGACATCTTCTGCGAAACCCCTGGGGGACCCCGTGACCCGACGCTTCTTTCAGACCGCCGTGGCAGCGGGGGCATTCGCCCTCGCCGCGGCATGTCAGCAACCGCGCGAAGGATCGGTGGCCCAGAAGGTGGGCGCCGAAGGCGGCACGGTCGGCCTCGGGTCAGAGGTCACTTTGACGATTCCGGCGGGAGCGCTCAGCGGGCCGGTGGAGACCGGCATCCAGCGGCTGAGCTCCGAAGAGGCGACGGCGCAGCTGGCCGGGCTCGAGGCCAGGTCGCCGGTCTACGCCTTCACCCCTCACGGGCAGACCTTCCTGCTGCCCGTTCAGGTCGAGCTCGCCTATCAAGGCGCGGACCCGGTTCGGGTCGTTCGCAAGGCTACGCCCGAAGCGCCCGACTGGGAGACGATGGCGGCCGAGTTCGCCGGTGGCAAGGCGCGCTTCGCCACCTCATCGTTCAGCCTGTACGCGGTGGTGGCAGGCAGCGCGGCGACCTGCGCGCTCGATCGGTCGTTCGACTTCAACGTCAACACCCTGAATCAGGCCGGAAGTTGGCAGGGCTCGGCCAACCTGGGGTCCGACCTGGCCGGAACCTGGGTCTCGGGTACCACTGACCCGCTGGCCTGGAGGTTCAAGAACGGTCACCTCCGAATCTCGACCTCGGGCAACACCCAGCCCAACATGTACGTGCACTACGCCGCCGTGGTCTCTCCGGTCTTGCAACGGTCCGGCTGTGAAAAGGTCTGGGTGACTTTCAACCACGAGATCTACACCAACTC
>JAHFDQ010000634.1 GCA_023248915.1 Archangiaceae bacterium
AGGGCGAAGACTGCCACCCCGTCACGCCACGTTCCTCTTCCACGAGCCCCCCCCCGCTCAACGACAGCGCTCTCTACTTGCCTGGCGGCGGAAGATCGGCGGTTATCCCGACTTGAAGCGGTGCCCTCGGTGTCCTCGACCGTCGCCGACGAGCGCACCGCCACCGCAGCGTCCTTCCCGAGGCGGTGGTAGGCGCGCAGGATCTGGGCGTGCAGCACCGGCGGGACCGGAACCGAGCCGACGAGCTGGCGCATCTGCTCGGAGGCCGCCGCAAGCGCCGTCGAGTCGTCGGGGTCGGCGCCCGCCATGAGCGCCGCCAGCTTCGGCCGCACCCCCGCTGACTCCAGCGCCGCAAGATATGCGTCGGCGGTGACCACGAAGCCCGGCGGCACCGGCAGCGCCGCGCGGGTCAGCTCGCCTAAGTTGGCGCCCTTGCCTCCCGCGGCCGCGACGTCGGTCTTCTGAAGCTTATCGAACCACAGGATATGCTCGCCCATCGCTGCACCTCCGCGGAGGAGCGAGGATGCAGCGGCCGTTCCAGCTCGGGAGCCCCGCCTGTCCTCGAACCCGAAGAGTAGAGAGCTCGCTATTGGGGGCTTCGCCTTCGGGTACTTCGCCTGCTACGTGCCCTACAGCGCGCTCACCAAGGCCCTCACCGACGGGGCCCTGCCAGGCTCGCACGAGCGCGTCTCGGGCTTCTGGGTCTTGCCGGCGACGACGCTCGCCTCGCTTCTGGGCATGTTCGCCTTCTTGAGCGCGATGGGCTGGTGGAGGCACGCCGGCCGCCGCACGGTGCTCGGCCGGTCGCTGCCCTGCCCGACCCGGTGGACGTTCCTCTCCGGGCTGTGCACCGCGGCGATCATCGGGACGACGACGCTCGCCTACACCTTCAAGGGCGCGTCGATCGTCTTCATGATGCTGCTCATGAAGGGCGGCGTGCTCATCATCGCCCCGGCGGTCGACGCGGTGAGCCGGCGCAAAGTTCGGCTGGCCTCGTGGGTCGGGCTGGCGCTGTCACTGGCGGCGGTCGTCGTGGCCACCTTCAATGACGAGCCGCTCGGCATCACCCTGGTCGCGGCGATCGACGTGGCGCTGTACCTGGCGAGCTACTTCATCCGGCTGCGCTTCATGAGCCGCCTGGCCAAGTCGGACGACCCGCGGGCCTCGACGCGCTACTTCGTCGAGGAGCAAATGGTCGCCACCCCCGCGATCGTGCTCACCCTGGTGCTGTGCGCGCTCGTCGGAAAGGGGCAGGTGATGCAGGAGATCCGCCAGGGCTTCCTGGGCTTCTTCTCGAGCGAGATGAAGCTCACCCTGGTGGCCATCGGGGTGCTCTCGCAGGGCACCGGCATCTTCGGAGGGCTCATCCTCCTCGACCCGCGCGAGAACAGCTTCTGCGTCCCGGTGAACCGCGCCTCGAGCATCCTCGCCGGGGTGCTGGGAAGCTATTCGCTGTTCGTGCTGCTGGGCATGAAACCGGTGGGCACGCGCGACCTCATCGGCGCGCTCCTGGTGGTCGCCGCCATCGTGTCGCTCACCCTCCCTGGGGTGCTCAAGACGCGCGCGCGCCAGGTCCAGGTGGAGAGCACCGGCGGCCCGTCACCCGGCTAAGGTGCGGCGCCGGCGCACGGCGAAGCCCAGCGCCACGCCCATCGCCAGCCCGGTCAGGTGCGCAGTCCACGCCGCTCCGGGCACGCCCGCGACGAGCATCACCGCCTGGTAACCCAGCTCGAAGAGGCCGTACACCCAGATGGGCACCGAGACGAAGCGGCCAGCGAACGAGGTCAGCACCTTTGCCTTTGGCTGCAGCGCCATGCACGCGCCCATCAGCGCGGCGATGCCGCCGCTCGCGCCGGCGATGAGCTCGGGTCCCGACGACAGCGCCCCCTCGAAGAAGATGGAGGCGGCGCTCGCAGCGACGAACGACGCGAGGAACGCCCAGGAGGGCAGCCGTTGTTCGACTCCGTCTCCGAACGCCAACAGGAAGTACAAGTTGCCCAGGAGGTGCAACCAGCCGAAGTGGACGAAGCCGGCGGTCAGCGCGGACAGCAGCGTCGGCGCAGCGCTGTGGTAGCCCAGTTGGTTGACCAGTGCCGCCGCGTCGCCGCGCGCCCGCCCCGTCACGAGAACGGTGAGGAGCAGCAGGGCGAGGCCCCAGGTCGCGTACGGGGTGCGGTCTCCTTCCTTGCGGGTGACCACCGGCAGCCCGACGGCGGCGAGCATCGCGTGAAGGGGAGAGAGCGGCATCGGGTATTCGCTCGCCGTCGCTGCCGCGAGGTCGCGCGCCAGCTCGGCCCGCTCGGCGGGCTTGAGCGTCCTCACCGCTTCGGCGCGCACCCGGTGGCGCGCCAACTGCGTGACGGTGCGCCGGTCCTGCGGCTCGAGCCAGTAGATGTCGCAGGTAGGGCAGCGCTCGATCCACGCCTCCATCTGGCCGATCCGCCACGGGGCCATCAAAGCGTCGCAGCTGGGGCAGTGCCGCTGTTTGACGAACGCCCCGGACTTCTCGCGCGTCTCGAGGACGAGCGTGTCGCGCACCGGCGGGTCGAGCTCGCCTTCGCTCACCGCCGCGCCGCCGCACCCGGGGCACACCAGCGCGCCGCCCGGCTCGGGGCTCAAGGCGCGACCGTCCTCTGGGCAGGTGGGCATCGTGCGCCAGGATAGACCAAGGCAGGCGGTTGCGCTGGCCCGCGATGGACGCGACGGAATCTTTCAAGAAGGTAGGCCGGCGGAACCGTTGCGAGCGGCACCGTCGCCGGACGCGCGTTCTTGCAAGGTTCCGTCGCGCTACTGCGCACGTACCTAACAACGCCGAGCGCGTGCATTGCGTTCGTCTTCCGCCGCCGGGCGCACGGCCATCCGGCTGCCCGCTCGTGGAGCCGCGTGGGAGCCGTCTGGGTGGATTACCCAAGCCCGCCGGCGCGACCGGCCCGCGGGCGGCGGCGGACCACCGCGGCGGCGACGAGCGCCCAGAGGCACCAGGCCACGCCGTCGGATGCGCCGCAGCCGCACTGGCCTTTGACCGGCTCGATGGCCCCCGGCGCGTCGGAGGTCCCCCCGTCTTGTGCGACGCAGCGGTGCTCGGCGCCGCAAGGGACTGCCCTTTTTCGTGTCACCGCCCTCCGAGGCCGCTACTTGGGTGGCGGCCAATCAAGGCCAGGGATAAGGGAGGCAAAGTCATGGCGACCAACGTGAAGCAGCAGGCCAGG
>JAHFDQ010000635.1 GCA_023248915.1 Archangiaceae bacterium
ATCGAGGCTGGGCCGGGCCGTGGCGCGGGCCGCCCTTAGGGGCATGACCGCGACGATCGCCGTCTCGGCGCCCATCGCCCGTGCGCTCGAGGGCGCCGGACGGCTTCGGGCCCCGGTGCCCGTCGTGCCGGCCTTCCTGTCGTCGCAGGTGCAGGTGGGGCAGCCTCCGCCGGGCTTCGACGCGGCTCGCTCGCGCTGGCCCGTCCTGGTGGCGATGGCGGGCCACCCGTCGCCGGTGTACGGGCTCGAGCTGATGCTGGCGGCCCTGGGCGACCCCGAGGTGAAGGCGCGCGGCATCGGCCTGGCGCTCTTCGGCCCCGAGACGGAAGGGGCGGCCGCCACCGCCGCGGCCCAGGCCGCCGGAGTGTCGGACCGGGTCGCGGCGTTCGGCGAGCTTCCTCACGACCAGGCCCTCGCGCTGGTGAAGGCCAGCAACCTGTTCGTTCGCCCGACGTCGGCAGACGGCGACTCGATCTCGGTTCGCGAGGCGCTCGCGCTGGGCGTCCCCGTCGTCGCCAGCGACGCCGCCGCGAGGCCTCCGGGAACCCGGCTGTTCCGCGCCGGAGACTCTCGGGCGCTGGCAACCGCGCTGCTCGCCGCGGTCGGAGCGACGCCGCCCGCCGTGCCCGCGCCCGATGCGGGCAGGGCGCTCATGGCCCTCTACGAATCGCTGACCGAAGAAGGGCGGGGGGCCTATGTGGCGCGTGGGTGAGAACACGAACTTGCTCCAGGGGCGCGACCTGGTCGTCTTCTCGAACGACTGGGACGGAGACCCGCTGTCCAAGGTCCACATCATGCGGATTCTGTCGCGCGACAACCGGGTGCTCTGGGTGAACAGCCTCGGCAGCCGAAGGCCGCGAGCCAACGCCCACGACGTCAGGCGCTTGGCGTCGAAGCTGGGCGGCTTCTTCCGGGGCGTCGTCGAGGTCGAACCCAACATCCACGTCCTGTCTCCGTTGGCGCTGCCGCTGTACGGGTCAGCGCCGGCGCTGGCGGCGAACCGCGCCCTGGTCCGGGCGCAGGTGAAGGGGGCGATGCGGGGGCTCGGGTTTCGCCACCCGATCTCGTGGTCGTTCCTGCCGGCGTCGGCGCCCGTGTCGGGGACGCTCGGCGAGGAACTGGTGGTGTACCACTGCGTCGACGAGTTCTCTGCCTTCTCGGACGTCGAGGGAGCGCAGATCGCCGCGCTCGAGGCGACTTTGTTGAAGCGCGCCGACCTGTGCATCGTCTCGGCCGAGGCCCTGCGCGTCAGCAAGGCGAAGCTGAACCCCCGCACGGTGCTGGTGCGCCACGGAGTCGACTTCGGGCACTTCGTGCGCGCCTGCGACGGGCGCCTGCCGGTGCCTGACGAGCTCACGCCGCTGCCGCGCCCGATCATGGGCTTCTTCGGGTTAGTCGCCTCCTGGGTCGACCTGGAAGCCCTGGAAGCGTGCGCCGAGGCATTCCCCGGAGGGACGGTGGTGGTGCTGGGCAAGGTGGCCCCGGGCGTCGACGTCACGCGCCTGGCCGCGCACCGCAACGTCCGGCTACTCGGCCGCCGCGGGTACGACGTGCTGCCGGCGTACTGCCGGGGCTTCGACGTGGCGCTCTTGCCGTTCAAGCTGAACGAGCTGACGAGGAACGCCAACCCGCTGAAGGTCCGCGAGTACCTGGCCGCGGGGTTGCCGGTCGTCGCGTCCGAGCTCCCCGAAGTCGCGGCGCTGGGGCTGTGCCGCCTTGCGAAAACCCCCGCCGAGTTCCCGGAACGGGTCGCCGAGGCGCTCGCCGAAGGGGCCGGCTGCTCGCGCGCAAGGGCCCAGCGAGTCGCGTCGGAGAGCTGGGAAAGCCGCGTCGACGAGATTCGGCTGGCTGTCGGAGAGGCGCTGGCCCGGCCCGCGCACCTCGAAGCGTGCGTCTAGCCAGAGTTCACCCCAGGAAACCCAGGCGGTTACGCCGCCGTTGTTGCGCGCTTGACGCTCGATGGCAAGGCATGATGGCATGATTGCATGAACTGGGAGGCAAGCGTGAACACCGAAACGGACATCAAGCGGGTTGGGAAAAGCGGCCAGATCTCCCTCGGCAAACAGCTCGCTGGTCATTATTTCCGGGAGCAGCGGCAGGACGACGGGTCCATCGTGCTGGTTCCGGTGGTCGTGGTTGCCAAGTCGCACTGGAGCGTCCGAGACGCGGGCAAGATTCGCAAGGCCATCGCATGGGCGGCAGCGAACCCGGCGAAGGGGTCTGACGTCGAACTCGTCGCGGCGAAGGCCGAAGGCGCCGGCTCCAGGAGCAAGCGTGGCAAGTAAGGTCGTCCTCGACCTGAACAACCCGGTCTTTCTCGACGAGTTTCTGGCGCTCGACAAGACCGAGCTCGCTCGGGTGACGAAGGCGCTCAAGAAGATTCGGTCGATGGACTGGGAAACTTTCGCCAAGCACCGAGGTTCGAGGTGGGAGGAGATAGGCCACATCGAGGCCCCAAACGGTAGGCCGGCGCACTCGTTTCGACTCAGCCAGAAGTACCGGGCGCTGGGGTACCGAGACGGGGACTTCCTTCGCGTCCTTTCTCTGCACCTCGATCACGACTCCGCCTACGAGGGGTGACGCCCCACCTGTCTCCGAAGGAGACCGCATGGCTGTCCTCGAAAATCCAACCTCGCAGCAGTACTTCCACGGCACGAAGGCCGCCCTGAAGCCAGGCGACCTGATCGAGGCGGGCCGCAACTCCAACTACGGCAGGCGGAAGAGGGCCGCGTACGTGTACCTGACCGCGACCTTGGACGCCGCCACGTGGGGCGCCGAGCTCGCCGCCGGCGAGGGCCCTGGCAGGATCTACGTCGTCGAGCCGACCGGGCAGATCGAAGATGACCCGAACCTTACCGACAAGAAGTTCCCGGGTAACCCGACGAAGTCCTACCGCACTCGCGACCCACTGCGGGTCACGGGTGAGATCGCCGGCTGGAAGGGACACGCGCCCGAGCAGCTCCAGGCGATGAAGGACCACCTCGAGCGACTCACAGCGCAGGGGGTCGAGGCCATCGAGGACTGACCGCCGGGCGCGTTGCGCTTGGGCTCCGCTCGGGGTGAGCGGGGCTCAATGCGCTCTCGGCACCCCATCGAGGCCGGAGATCGCGCGCTCGACGCGGGCGAGCTCCTTCGCCAGATGCGCGTACTGCGACGGCTTCGCCCCGTGTGTCGCCGCGTCCCGGGCAGCCGCGAACAGCGCGGCCGT
>JAHFDQ010000219.1:0-594 GCA_023248915.1 Archangiaceae bacterium
CGAGAGCACCTCCAGCTCTTCTGCGCGGGAGGCACCGACTGGTCGGCCCAGCCCATGTCCCCCGACAAGGCGGTCAAGCTGGCCGGAGTCGCCCTGGCCTTCGGGTCGAAGCAGCCGTTGCGCTCGGGCACCCGCATCGAGCTCGGCGCGGCGATGCTGACGTACTACGCGCCGGCCGAGTTCGCCGACCGCCTGCGCGCTGAACCGGTGAAGCCCGGCAAGCCATGAGGCCCGCGACCAAGCTCGACCAGTTGAAGGTGTCGTGGCCGTCGGGTCGCGACTTCCTCGGCGCGCTCCAGCCCGAGGGGCCGGGGCGGGTGCTGGCCCCGGTCGCGGGCGACGTGCTGCCCCCGAAGCCCGCGCTGGGCGAACAGATCGAGCTGCGCGCCCACCTGGCCGACCGGCACCTGGAAGTTCAGGCCGTCTGCCGCGTCGTCGAACGCCGCGCCGAGGGCAAGCCCCCGGCCTGGCTGCTCGAGTTCGCGAAGGGGCAGGAAGGCCGGCGCGACCTCTTGGTGGCGCTGGCGAAGGGCGAGACCGTCCCGTGGGTGCGGCGCCGCAGCAAGCGGGTGCCGGTGATGCTGTCGGCGACGG
>JAHFDQ010000219.1:604-9248 GCA_023248915.1 Archangiaceae bacterium
TTCAAGGCCAACACGGTGAACATCAGCGAGCAGGGGCTGTGCCTGGTGGCCCCGGGACCGCTCGCCGTCGACGCCGAGGTGCGGGTGCGCGTCTGGCCGCTGCCGATTTCCATCGTCTGGCCCCCGTACCTGAAGGGCCGGGTGGCCGCGTGCAGCGAACTCGGCGACGGCTTCGCCCTCGGCGTCACCTTACGCTTCTCGAGCGCCCGGCAGGCCAGCGGCTGGAAGAAGCTGGTGGCCAACGCGGCGGCGAAGGTCGTGGCCGCCCGGTAACGGTGCGCGGGCGGCTGCGCCGGCGGTTGTCAGCCGGAAGCACTCCCGCCCTGCAGCCTCTTCAGCGCGGCCAGCAACGCATCGATGTCCGCGCGGGTGTTGTAGAGCGCAAGGGAAGCGCGAACGGCCGCCTCGAGCCCGAAGCGACGGAGCGCCGGTTGCGCGCAGTGGTGGCCCGAACGCACCGCGATGCCCTCTCGGTCCAGGGCGGCGCCGACGTCCTCGGCGCGGAAGCCGTCGAGGACGAAGGACAGCACTCCAGCCTTCTCGCGCGCGGTGCCGATGAGCCTGAGGCCCGAGACGCTCCGCAGCGCGCCGGTGGCGTAGGCGAGGAGCTCGTGCTCGTGTCGGGCGACGTTCTCGATTCCCAGGCGGCCGAGGTAGTCGAGCGCCGCGCCGAGCCCGACGGCGTCGGCGAGGCTCGCTGTGCCCGCCTCGAACCGCGCGGGGGCGGGCTGGTACACGGTCCGCTCGAAGGTCACGTCGGCAATCATGTTGCCGCCGCCCTGCCAGGGCGGGGTGCTGTCGAGGAGGTCGAGCTTGCCGAACAGGACGCCGACTCCGGTCGGGCCGAAGACCTTGTGACCCGAGAACGCGTAGAAGTCCGCGTCGAGGTCCTGCACGTCGACTCTGAGGTGCGAGACGGCCTGCGCCCCGTCGACCAGCACGCGCGCGCCGTGCCGGTGCGCCATGGCCACCATCTCGCGCACCGGGCTGACGGTGCCGAGCGCGTTCGAGACGTGGGCGAGGGACACCAGCCGCGTTCTCGGGTTGAGCAACCTCTCATATTCGTCGAGCAGGACCTGGCCTTGGTCGTCGATGGGCGCGACCCGCAGCTTCGCCCCCCTCTCGGCCGCCAACTGCTGCCACGGGACGATGTTCGAGTGGTGCTCGAGCCAGGTGATGACGATCTCGTCGTCCTTGCCGACGTGCCGGCGCCCGAAGCTCTGGGCGACGAGGTTGATCGCCTCGGTCGCGCCGCGGACGAAGACGATCTCGCGCGCCGAGGACGCGTTGACGAACCGCCGCACCTTCTCCCGCGCCGCCTCGTACGCGTCGGTCGAGCGCGCCGCGAGCGTGTGGGCGCCCCGATGGATGTTCGAGTTCTCGTGCCGGTAGAAGCTGGACAGGCGGTCGATGACGGCCCTGGGCTTCTGCGTGGTCGCGGCGTTGTCGAGCCACACGAGCGGCCTGCCGTGGACTCGCTCGTCGAGAATCGGGAAGTCACGGCGAACGGCCATGACGTCGAACTGGCCCGGTCCGGCGTCGAGCCGGGGCACGACCTCGGGCCGGACCTCGTTCACCCCGAACCCCGGGAAACCGCCCGCGAAAGGGGCCTCGGTGAGGAAGTAGAAGCCGGGGCCCGAGGGCGGCGCCGAGGCGGGCGGCGTGGCCGCGGGCACCCCGGCCGACCCGTCGCGCAGGTACTCGTCCGCCAGGCGAGCGACGATGTCGGGGTCGAAGGGAGCGGCCACGGCGTTCGGGTCGTCACCGGTCGGGGCGGCAGGCTGGGCCGGGCCTCGGTCCTGGCCGGTCACTTGGGCCACGCGTACTCGTGGTAGTAGTCGACGTCGACGTTCTCGAGCACGCCCAGCGCGTCGTCGGTGAGCACCGCCGCCGAGCAGTAGAGCGAGACGAGGTACGAGGCGATGGTCGTGGCGTCGATTCCCATGAACCGCACCGACAGGCCGGGGGCCTGCTCGCCGGGAAGGCCGGTCTGGAACAGGCCGACCACCCCTTGCTTCGCCTCACCGGTACGCAGCAGCAAGATGCTGGTCTTGGCGCTGCCCTTGGCGCCGGTGATGGGCAGCTTGTCGCTGGGGACGAGGGGAATGCCGCGCCAGGTGAGGAAGGGGCAGCCGAACATGGTGACCGTCGGAGGCGGAACGCCGCGGCGGGTACACTCGCGCCCAAAGGCGGCGATGGCGCGCGGGTGGGCGAGAAAGAAGGCCGGTTCTTTCCACACCTTCGCGCACAGCTCGTCGAGGTCGTCCGGCGTGGGCGGACCCTTGCGGGTCGGCAGGCGCATCGAGGGCGCGGCGTTCCTCAACAGGCCGTAATCGGGGTTGTTGATGAGCTCGTGCTCCTGCCGCTCCTTGAGGTTCTCGACCGTCAGCCTGAGCTGCTCTTTGACCTGGTCGTGAGGCTGGCTGTACAGGTCGGAGATACGGGTGTGCACGCCGAGGACCGACTTGATCGAGCTGAGGACGTACTCGCGCGGCCTCTCGAGGTAGTCGACGTAGGAGGTGGGGATTTCCTGCTCGGACTTCGAGGTGCAGACCACCGCCACGGCCGTGTCGCCGTCCTTGGCGCGATTCACCCGGTAGACGCCCGCCTCGACCGGAACCCAGGACAGTAGCTTTGGCAGCCAGCGCGGGGTGATGACCTGCGTCTGGACGAGGGTCTTCTGGGTGTTGGCGAGCTGCCGCGCCGCGGCGTCGCCCAGGACACGGCGGCTGGGGTTCCCTTCGGTCATCGGGTCCTCCTCTTTCTTGCGGAAGGCGCCTTCCGGCGCTCACGGGCGTAAGACCTTAAGCGAAACTCCGGGTCAGTAGCGCGGCAACGAGCGGTCGATTCGCTCGGCCCAGGCGTCCACGCCTCCGGCGAGCACCTGGAGCCGCCCGAAGCCCGCCCTGCGCATGAGCTGGTAGGCCTGGAGGCTCCTCGTGTCCCTGTGGCAGTGGAGCGTGTAGGTGCGGGCAGAATCGAGCTCGTGCAGCCGCACCGGTAGCTGGCTCAAGGGAAACTGGGCCGCCCCGGGAATGCGGACGATCTGGTACTCGTGCGGTTCTCGGACGTCGAGCAGGTTGAAGGACTCGCCTGCCTGCAGGCGCCCGTGAAGGTCCTCCACCGTGATGGTCGGCACCGTCTTGTCACCCGCCGCCGGTTCCAACCCGCGGACCTGGCAGAAGGCCTCGTAGTCGACCGGGGCGGTGATGGTCGGAGCCCGCCCGCACACCGCGCACCCCGGGTTCTTCCGCACCGGCAGCTCGCGGAACTTGAAGTCCAGCGCGTCGAACATGACCAGCCGGCCGACGAGCGGCTCGCCCGTTCCCAGGATGAGCTTCAAGACCTCCAGCGCCTGAAATGACCCGACGATGCCTGGAAGCACGCCGAGCACTCCGCCCTCGGCGCAGGACGGGGCGAGCCCGGCAGGCGGCGGTTCGGGGAACAGGCAGCGGTAGCACGGCCCCCGCTTCGCGTCGAAGACGCTGACCTGCCCCTCGAAGCGGAAGATGCTGGCGTAGACGTTCGGCTTGCCCAGGAGTACGCAGGCGTCGTTCACCAGATACCGGGTCGGGAAGTTGTCGGTGCCGTCGGCGACGATGTCGTAGCCCTGGAAGAGGTCCATCGCGTTCCAGCTCGCCAGGTGCAGGCCGTGCGGGACGATCTCGATGTCCGGGTTGAGCTGGGTGAGCCTTTCCTTCGCCGCCTCGAGCTTGGGCCGGCCGACGTCCGAAGTGGAGTAGAGGATCTGCCGTTGGATGTTGGTGAGATCGACAGTGTCGAAGTCGACGAGGCCCAGCCGTCCGACCCCCGCCGCGGCGAGGTAGAGGGTCAGCGGCGACCCGAGCCCTCCCGCCCCGATGCAGAGCACCTTCGCGCCCTTCAGACGCTTCTGCCCCTCGAGCGTGACCTCGGGCATGATCAGGTGGCGGCTGTAGCGGAGAATCTCGTCGCGCGAGAGCGCCGCCTCGGGCGCCCCACCCGCGATGGCGGGGACGATGGTGAGGACGTCGCCGTCCTTCACCGCGACCGCGTCGAGCGTCGGCGCGAGGTCCCGCACGTTCGAGTCGCCCAGGTAGAGGTTCACGAAGCCGCGCACCTTGCCGGCCCCGTCGAAGAGCTGCTGGCGGAGGTCGGGGCTCTCTCTGGCGAGCGCCGCCATCGCGCCCTCGACGGTCTGCGCGGTGACCTGCACGCTCTTGGCGCCGCCGACGTACCGGCGCAGGGGGGTGGGGATCAGAATCGAGACGGGCACGGTCGGTCTCCTTGAGGGGCTACTTCGCCTGCCCGGGTTCGCCCCGGACCTCGACGTCGAGGAATACCCCACCCTGGCCTTCGAGCGAGAAGGCGCCGAGAACTCCAGCGCGGCCGTTGGGGACCGCGCAGATGAGGTACAGATAGCCGAACCAGGCGTGAGCCCGGTCATATTCCGATGGCCGGGCCGGGTGGTCCGGGTGGCTGTGGTAATAGCCGATCACGTCCTGGCTCGTCGCCCGGGCGCGCTTCTCGGCCTCGAGCTGAAAGTCGGGGGGGACCAGGTACCGGCGCTTGTGGTCGCCGCCGTGCTCGTTGGGCGCGGGGGCGAGCTCGGTCACGGACCAAGGGGACATCGCCCCGTCTCCGGTCCCGAACAGGGCGCCGCAGGCCTCGTTGGGGTACTGCTCTTCGCAGTGGCGGCGCAGCGCGGACTCGAGTGCCCCCGAAAGCCTCATGAGCACGGGTGCGCTCAAGGCCTCTTCCCGTCCCACGTGGGCTCGCCGATGGACTTCATCACGTTGTCCGGGAGGACGGCCACGATGAGCCCGCCGTCGAGGTTCTCGGCGACCCTGAGCGCCGCCACCACCGCGGCCCCCCCGCTGGTGCCCGCCGGGAGCCCTTCCTCCCGGGCGAGCCTGCGCGCCATCTCCTGCGCCGCCTCGGTGGACACCTCGACCTGGCGGGAAACCAGCGTCGAATCGAAGATGGGCGGCACCTCGGTCGAGGCGTAGTGCTTGGTCCCTTCGATGCCGTGGTAGGCGGCGTCGGGCTGGACGGCGATTCGTTCGATGCGCGGGTTCAGCTCCTTCAGGCGGCGGCTCACCCCGGTGAACGTTCCGCTGGTTCCCATGATGGCGACGAAGTGGGTGATGCGGCCTTCCGTCTGGTCCCAAATCTCCAGCGACGTGCCCTCGTAGTGCGCTCGCCAGTTCATCGGGTTGCTGTACTGGTCGAGGAACAGATAACGGTTCGGTTCCTGCTCCGCCATCCGCCGGGCAATCGCCCGCGCGCCGTCGGGACCCTCTTGCGCGTCCGTCAGCACGAGCTCGGCCCCCAGGAGCTCGAGCAGGCGCTTGCGGGCCGGGCTGGCGTTGGCCGGCATGCACAGCGTCACCCGATGGCCGCGCGCCGCGGCAATCTGCGCGAGCGCGATTCCGGTGTTCCCGCTCGTCGAATCGAGCAAGGTTCGCGAGCCGTCGAGCAGGCCTCGGTCCTCGACGTCGCGGATCATCCACAGCGCCGGCCGGTCTTTCACCGAGCCCGCGGGGTTCATCCACTCGCACTTCACGTGAACTTCGGCGCCCCGGCCCGCGGGAATGCGCTGGAGCCGCACGAGCGGCGTCATGCCGACGGGCGCCAAGTGCAGTGGGCTGGAAGGGGTTCGCGGCATGGTACGTCGAGAACCTACCGCCTCGACAGCCTTCGCACCCAGTACCGCTCGTCGCCGCTTCGCTCGACCAGCCGGAACACCACCTGGTCGGCCCGGGTCAGCGGCACCGAGAAGCGCCCCTTCGCGTCGAGCGCCACCGCCTTGCCGTTGACGTACAGCGTCGACGCCAGGGGCGCGGTCCCCACCGCCGAGGCCCCGTCGCCGCGCTCGCCCGGCTTCGGGTGGTCGATCAGCAGCGACGTCAGCGAGTTGTCGTAGAGGATGTCGAGCTTGTTCATTCGCCCGCCGGTGCTCTCGGCGCCGTGCTCGTCGAGCGGCGCCGCGTACCAGACGTAGCTGCCCTCGACGAGCACGCCCGACTCGACCGTGCCCTTGGTGTCGGCGACCTCGCGGTCGACGAGCGGCTTTTTCAGGTCGTCGGCGCGGAACACCTTCAGCCGGTACTTCCGCACCCCCTCGCGCGGCGCGAAGGTGAAGGTGAGGCTGGGCAGCGCGCTCTGGAAATAGACCGCCGACCGGAGGCCCGTCTCGGCCACGTCGCCCCTCGGGTTCTCGGCCTTGCCCTGGTTCCCTTCGCGGTCAGGGTCGAACCGGACGTGGCCCTGGTGCAACGGCGCGCCCCCGGCGCCCACCACCCGCCAGTACAGGTCGCCCGCCGCCGGCGCCGGCGCCGCCACGTACGGGTCGGCCACCTTCCCCGAAACGAGCAGCTCTTCGAACGACGCGCTCGCCGAGACCTGCACGTGCGCGTCGCCCTCGACCGGCGGCCACGACAGCCCCACCATCCCCACCGCGTCGCCGTACACGCGGACCTTCTTGTCGGACGGCAGCACCAGCCCAGGCTTCGCTCGGGCCTCGACCGCGAGCGCGTCGGCCGAGACGTCCACCAGTTGGCCGGCCTTCACCACCTGCGTCTGGCCTCCGCTGGAAACTTCCACCTCGCCGGCCCGGACCTCGAGCTTCGGCCCCTTCGGCGTCTGCACCACCACCACCGACGCCTCGCCCGACGACTTGAGCTGAACCTCCTTCTTGCCCGAGCCGCCGATGCTGAGCGAGGTAGCCCCGCCCCCCAACTGCGCCAGCGCGCTGCCCGAGGCGAGCTGCAGCTTCACCGAGCGCTGGTCGCCGTCCTGCAGCGAGTCGCCCGCGGCGCCGGTCGACCCCGAGTCGAGCCGGAGTTCGACGCCCGCGGTGGACAACCGGGCGCGAGCCCCCTTCGGCAACTGGAAGGCGGTGCCCGCCACGATGGCCTCGGGCGTCTTCGGCGCGGGAGTGAACCGGGCGGCACCCTTCTTCTTCAGCATGGGGGTGCCTGCCTCGGGCGACAACACGAGCTCGATGGCGGTCGGCGGGGGCTTCACCACCGGCTTGGGCGGCGGCGGAGGCGGCGGCGCGTCGACAATCTCGATGGACCCCATCGACAGGTTCATCTTCTGGCCGGCCGAGGCCGACTGCTGGCCGCCGTCCTCGCCGAGGACGGTGATGACTCCCAGGGCCACGTCGATGGCCATGCCGGCCTCGCCGACGACCAACTTGGCCTTCGACCCGGCCGACACCCGCGTCTGGCCGAACGGGGTGGTCACCGCCAGCGCGGGAGCGTCGGCGCCTTCGCCTCCCACCAACGAAATGCTACCGGCCTGCAGGTCGAGCGTCACCGACCCCAGCTTCTGCCCGAGCCGAAACCGGGTGCTCTCGCCCAATTCGAGCTCGCGGCCCTCGTTCGAACGCAAGACCGCCTTGCCGTCCTGGCCGGTGACGATGAGGTCGCCCGCGAACAACGGGCCGGGAGCGACCGGCACCTCGGCGCTCTCACCGCGAGTCAGGGTGACCAGGCCCGTGGACGACACCAACTGCGCGACCGGCTTCTCGGGAGGCTTCTTCTCCGAGCAGGCCAGCGCCAGCAGCGAAACGACGCCCAGCGCCAAAACCCTGCGAGCAAGAAAGCGCGGCGCGGCGTCTGTCATTGCACCTTCCGGCGGAGGTCGCAGATGAAGATGGCCTGCTCGCCATCGGCGACCGAGACGACCTTGGTTTGGCTAACGAAGCCCGGGGCTTCAATCAACACCGTGTACTTGCCTCCGGGCACGTGCGCGACGAAGCGCCCGTCGGGGCCGGCCTTCAAGGTCGCGTTAGCCTCGGGAATCTTCACAGACGCCTGCACCGGAGCGCCGGCCTCGGTGCGCACCAGCCCGCGCAACACGGCCAGCGGCTTGGGCGCGCCCACCTTGACCAGGGTGAGGGTGACTTCGGCCTCGCCGCCCGGCGGAATCGACACCACTTCTTCCGCCGGCTTGAAGCCCGCGGCCTGCACCTTGACCGTCACCGGCCCTGGGCCGACCTGGGCGATGACGAACGAGCCGTCGGCGCCCGTGGTGACCGGGGGCTTGCCCGCGACTTCGACCGGCACGTTGGCTGCCGGCCCCTTCGGAGCGGCAATCAACACCTTGCCCTTCAAGGAACCCGGGCCGACCGGCTTCGACAGCACCAGCTGAGCGTCGGCCTCTCCGCCCGGCGGAACCTCGGCTTCCTGCTCGACGCTCTCGAACCCTTCGGCCGACGCGCGCACCGTCACCTTGCCGGGGCCCACGCCCTCGAATCGGAAAGCCCCGGTCGTGTCGACGGTCACCGGCGCGTGGCCGGCGACTTCGACCCGGGTCCCGGCAGAGGCCGCGCGGCCGCCGGCCCGGACCACCCGGCCCTTCAACACACCGGGGCCGGACGGAGGAGGCGGTTCGACCCGCACCGGTTCGGCGCTCGGGAGCACGAAGCGCAACCCGATGCCGCCGCGGTGGGCGGTCTGGCTGGTCTTGTAGTTGCCGGCGGAAGCGCTGGTGATGGACAGCTCGTAGTCGAGCAACGCCGCCACCTTGAGCTTGGACAGTTGGAACCGCCCGAAGGCCAGCTCGGCGCCGGCGCCGATCTGCGTCAAGGCGAGCGAGGTGCCGAGGTAGGTCGCGCCGACCGCGAACGGAGCCACCCGGCCTCGCAGCGCCGCGG
>JAHFDQ010000636.1 GCA_023248915.1 Archangiaceae bacterium
CCGAGCATCGTCGCCACGCGGAGGCGGAACTACTTCTTCCTGCTTGGCCGCCTGCGTGAGTGGGCCACGCCCCTGCACAACGAGCTGCCGCACGGAGTCTGCCCGCTCTTCTTCCCGCTCGTGGTCGACGACAAGGCGGCGATGCTGGCGCGCCTGCGCAAACGCGGCGTCGAGGCGATCGACTTCTGGAGCGAGTTCCACCCGGGCTGTCCGGCCGACGAGTTTCCCGAAGCCGCCCGCCTCAGGCGCTCGGTGCTAGAGCTGCCCTGCCACCAGGACCTGAATCCCGAGGCGATGGCGCACGTGGCGGCCTCGGTTCAGCAGGCTCTTCACGAAGGCTCGGCGCTGCGCTGCCGGGCGAGAGGGTGACCGCCGTGCTCTCCGAGCGGGCCGAGCCCTTGCCGCTGCCGGCGCCCGCGCCCCTGAGGGTAAACGCAGTCCGAGACTTCGCCGGCCTGGCCCGCTTGCGCGCCGAGTGGGACGCGCTTCACGAGGCGAGCGCCGCGGGTCCCTTCAACGCCTGGGCCTGGCTGTACCCGTGGGCCGCGCGGCTCGGGCGGGCCCGTTCCTTATGGGTGCTCGAGGCACGCGACTCCGAGGGCGCGCTCGCGGGCCTGCTCCCCCTCGGACTCTCCACCGTGTCCCGCGCGGGAGTGCGCGCGAGGAGACTCGCCTTCCTCGGGGACGCCTTCGTGGGGAGCGACTACCTCGACGTCGTCGCCCGGCCGGGCGTCGAGGCTCAGGTTGCCCGGACCTTCGCGCAAGAGCTCGTGCGAACTGCCGCGGAGTGGGACGTGCTCGAGCTGCTCGACATCGACGCGGGCTCGCCCGTGCTCTCCGAGCTTCGCCAGTCGTTCGGGGCGAGCGGCTTCGAAGTCGAAGAGCGTTTCCGGTACGTCTGTCCGTTCGAGGCGCTGACGCCGGGCGAACCTTTCGAGCGCTTCCTCCAGCGGACGGCGCGCCGCGACAACTACCTGCGCCGGCGGAGGTGGCTCGAGCGGCAGCCGGGGTACCGAATCGAAGTCGCCGCCCGGCCCGAAGAGCTGGCGCAGCCGCTGGCCGAGCTGTTCCGCCTGCACGCGCTTAGGTGGGCAGGGGAGGGCGGCTCGCAGGGAATCCGCGGCGCCGCGGTCGAGGCGTTTCACCGCGAGGCGGCGTGGCACTTGGCGGAAGACGGCCGGGTCCGCCTGTACACCTTGCGCATCGGAGACCGCGCGGTGGCCTCGGTGTACGGCCTCGTCCATGGGGGGCGGTTTCACTACTACCAGTCCGGGCTCGACCCGGCCTGGAACAACCGCAGCGTCGGGCTGGTGCTGGTGGGCGAGACGTTTCGAGACGCGATTGCCCTGGGGCTCACCGGCTACGACTTCCTCCACGGGAACGAGTCATACAAAGCCGACTGGGTGCACGGGCAGAAGCGCACGGTCGAGTTTCGGGCCTGGAAGTCGGGCGGAGCAGGCGAGTGGCTGAACCGCGCCGAGGCGGCGACCCGCGCCGCGCGCCGGCTCGCCGAGAGGGTGGCACCCCGCGCGTGGGTCGAGGCCGTCCGCCGCCGGCGCCGCACGGCGCGGGTCGAAGCCTGACAGCCCGAACTGTTCATCGCGGCGAAGGCTGCCAACGGCGACGTCCGCGATTCCCACAATTGCGTATATTCGCGGGCTTGAGTCGGTCGGTTTCCAGGGAAGTCGCTGCGCTTGGCGTGTTGCTGGTCGCGGCGGCCTGCGACTTCCGGACTCCGGTTCAGCGGCAGCGGGACTACGCCCGCCACTTCGAGCCCGCGACGGTGACGGCGCCGTCCGGTCCGGCTGTGGGCGAAGGCGAGTTGCCGGTACGACGGATGAAGATCCGCGTCTACGCCGACCGCGCCTATCGGAGCCACGCGTTGAACTGGCAGCGCGAGTTCCTCGCCACGCTCGAACGAGCCAACCCAATCCTCAAGGCTGGCTTCGGCGTCGAGCTGCTCGCGGTCGATTTGGTGCCCTGGGACCGCGACGGTGGCGAACGCGACCTTGCTCCGCTGCTCAAGGCCCTTGAAACGCTCGACCCGGCCAAGGACGTCGACTGGGTGGTGGGCCTGACCTCACCATTGACCGCGGTCACCGCGACTATCCACCAGCTCGGCGAGGCGCGAATCTTCGGGCGCCACTTCGTCCTCCGGGGGATGGAGAACGCCGACGAGTTCGCGGCGATTCGCGAGGGGCTGGACCTGCTCTCTGCCGACGAGCGCGAAGCGCTCGCCTCCGACCGGATACGCCACAAGAAGCTGGTCGTGCTCCTTCATGAGTGGGGGCACACACTGGGCGTGATGCATTTGGCGAACCCGGCGTGCCTGATGGGCGCCATTTACGGGTCGCACGCGGAGCACTTCTGTTCGCCCGACACCGAGGCCATTCAGATCGGGCTGCGCCACCGCGCCGATCCGGCCGAATTCTTCGCGGGCGCCTGGAATGACGAGCTGTTGGCCCTGCTGGTCTCGCAGCCCTGGCCTGACCTGCGACCCGAAGAGCTGACCGAGATGCGCCGAGCTCTCGAAGCGAACGCCGCGCGCCCGACTGTCCCGGCCGCCGCGAACGCCGGGCGCAAAGAGCCGGAAGACGAGCGCCGCCGGATTGAAGCCGCGAACGCCCAAGCGCGTGCCGGAATGTTTGACGAGGCCTGGGCGTCCGTGGAGCCACTGCTGACAACCTCCGACAACCCAAGCCTGCCGGCGTTCGCCTGCTACCTGGCCTTCTCGCGGAGCGCCGCATCGACCAGCGCCCGTGACACCTGCCAGCGCGCTGTCGAGCGCGATCCGAAGGACGGAAACAGCTACTTCAACCTCGCGGGGCACTTCGTTGAGGCCAAGGACTTCGCCCGCGCGCGCGAGGCTTTGTTCCACGCTCGTGACGCCCTGGTTGTCGACGAGAAGCCGTTGCCGGAACGCTGGGCCTACTTGGCCCGCCTGGCGGCAAAGTGCCACGCGGTGACTCTCCACGAGCAAGCCATGGCCCACACGACCAACGTCAAGCTTGCCCAGGAATTTCGCGACTGGGCGATGCGGCAACGGCGCGACGCTGGGCTTCCCCCACTGGCCCGTTCAGGAATACCCGCGGAGGGCGAAGGCGAATACATCGACCGGGTGCATGGGGCGCAGAAGGTAGTCGACTCCGGTCAGAGTGCGCGCGGCCGGACGATGGCCGCGGCGCTGGTGAAGGACTTCCC
>JAHFDQ010000022.1 GCA_023248915.1 Archangiaceae bacterium
CAGCTCGTACGAGCCGGAAGCAGAGAAGGTCGCGGTGGTGGTCAGGGCGTGGGCGTCGCCGAAGGTGACGGTCCCTGGGCCGCTGCTCTTCGACCAGGTCGCGGTGAGGGTGCTGCCCGAAGGCAACCCGTCATCGCTCGCCGCGCCGGCAAGGCTCGAGGAAGAGGGCAGGGTGATGGACTGGTCCGCTCCGGCATCGACGCTCGGCGGCTGGTTCACGTCGCCGGCATAGCCCTGACAGCCCGCAAGCATGGGGGCCGCAAGGCTGGCGGCGACGAGCAACACAAGGAGTCTGATCATGGATTGCTGACCCCCAGCATTGGGCTGACTCGGCGAGCTTGGCACATCCCCGCGCGACGGACACATCGCTCGGCTCGCGCCCTCGACTCCGCGCCCTCAGCGCAGCTCGCGGCTCCTCGCCAAGGCCTGAGGGTTCAGCTTGGCGGCGTTCTCGAGCATGCGGCGCCGCCGGCCGAAGGCGTCGCGAATCATCTTCGCCCGCGTCTCGGCCGGGTAGTAGTCGCTCGGCTTGTGGGCCTCGAACGACTCGGCGGCGAGGAGGAATTCGCAGATGGCGTCGGGGTCGAGGCCGAGGTCTGCGAGCGCCCGGCCGGCGAAGCGGTCGGCCTTGGCTTCCTCTTCCCGGTAGAGCGCGTCAAGCTGGGCCTTGGTGAGGCGGGACAGGTCGTCGTCGGGCCAGGTCCACGGCTGGTGGCCGATCTCGTGCGCCAGCACCGCCACCAACAGGTCGTCGTCCTTCCGGTGCAGGCCGAGCAGCTCGAGCCCGAACGCGATGCGCCCGCCGCGGTTGATGCTGGCGTTTTCGCCCTCGCACAGCTCGACCGAGAAGGCGGACTCGGGCGCTCCGAGCACGTCGGCCAGTTGCTCTTTGGCCAGGTCGAGCTTCTTCAGCGACTTCTTGAGCGAGGGGTACCGGCGCCGGTCCACCAGCTTGGGAGGCCGCTTGCCGAAGAGCAGCGCGCCCATGGGGTGGCCCTGGGGCCGGACAATCCACGGCGAACTCGAAGTAAAGGAAGACGACGCCGTGGAGGAAGGTGGGTGGGCGCCGATTCGCATCGGAGTCAGTCTAGACCTCCGCTCACCCCGAGCGTAGCGGAGCGCAGCCGAGGGGCCGCCCTCGCCTCCGCTCGGGCTTTACGGAAAGGGGGTCAGCGCTTCTTGGTCTTCGCCGGCCCTGGCCGCTTCGCGGGCTGAGCCTTTCTCAGCGCCGCGACTGTCTTCAGCAGCGCTTTTGCCCGGGTCGAGCAGTGCTTCTGCACCGCCACGGGTGCGAGCTTGGCCCCGGCAACGAGCACCGTGGCATGGACCAGGGCCGGGGTGGAGTTCAGGGCCACGGCGGCGACGTCGGCGCAGCGCGCGTACTTCTCACGGGCGCCGTCCAGGAGCTCGGCCTTCTGGCCCTTGTCCTTCTCGACCTTCGCTTTGGCCTCGAGCTCGCCCGCCTGCTGGCGGTCAGTTGCGGGGCCATCGGCGAAGCCGACGCGAGCCAGCGCGAACGCGATTTCCGAGCGCGCCTGCTCAAGCCGGGGGCGCAGCTCGCCGATGCGGGCCGCGTAGGGAGCGCTCTTGGGCTCCAAGTCCTTGCCGTCCTCGACGAGGCTGGCGAGGCCGGTGGCGGCGTCCTGGGCGGCCTTGGCCTCCGCGGCCGTCGCTTCCTTCTGGTGCACCGGCTCGAGCGCCCGGTCCAGGTCGGCCGCCGCGACGTCGATTTTCTGCCGGCGCTCGTCGACCGCCCGGTCCAGGTCGCGCTTATCGCGCTGTTGGCGAACGCCCGGAAGGGCCGCCTCGTCCTTGGCCAGGCGCTGGCGAAGCTGCTCGCGCTCAGGGTAGTAGCCCACGTCGGGGTCGGCGAGCGCCTTCTTCGCCTTGTCCACCCAGTCGGCCGCGTCGCCGGGCTCGAGGGCGCGCAGCTTGGCCTCGGCCTGGTCCATCGCCTTCTCGGCGTCGCTCGACTTTCGCTCGGCGTTGACCAATCGCGCCTCGAGCGTCGGAGGCCGACACGCGGCCGCCGCGATGAAGAGCAGGACCGGGGTCAGCCAGCGGTGCAGCCGAGCCGGTGCGCTCCCCTCACTCATCAGCGGAACCTACCGGCAGCTCCACCGCCGGGGAAGCGCGCCGTGAACTCGGCGGCCATCGCCGCCACCGACCTTCCGGTGCGGTAGCGTCGAGAAACCTTGCCCGGGTTCGATTCCGAAGTCCGATTCACCATTGGCGCGCGCGAGGCACTCTGGCGCTCGGAAAGCGGCGCGCACGCTCCGTCGCGGCTGGCGCGGGTGGGTGACGAGTTGACCGCCGACGGTGGTTTCCCTGAAGACGTTGCTCGGCATGCTGGGAGCGGCCGAGTGGCACCGCAAGGGGCTGGAAGTGCCCGGGCTGAAGGGGCTGCTCCACCCGCGCTACGGCGTGTTTCTGCCCACCCGGACCGAGTACGTCGAGCTCTTGCTGAAGGCTCCGCCGCCTTTGGGTATGCGGGTGTTCGACGTGGGCACGGGCACCGGCGTGCTCTCGTTTGTCCTGCTCCAGCGCGGCGCGGACAGGGCGTTGGGAACCGACCTGGACCCGAGGTCGGTCGCCTGCGCGAAAGAGAACGCCGAGCGGCTCGGGCTGGGGGGCCGCTTCGTGGCCGAGGAGCGGGACCTCTTCCCCGATGGACGGGCTGACCTCGTCGTCTGCAACCCACCGTGGATTCCCGAGCCGCCGAAGAATCGGGTCGACCGCGCGGTGTTCGACCCGGGCAGCGCCTTCCTCAGGGCGTTTCTGGAAGGGCTCGGCGCGCACCTGTCTCCGGGCGGCGAGGGCTGGCTGCTGCTGTCGAACCTGGCCGAGCTTCTGGGGCTGCGGCCCGCGGCGTTTCTCGCCGAGCGCCTGGCCGAAGCCGGGCTGGCGGTGAAGTGGAAGAAGGACACCGCGGCCGGACACCCCCGTGCCTACGACCGGTCCGACCCTCTGCACGCGGCCCGCTCGGCGGAAGTCACCACCTTGTACTGCCTCGCGGTGGCTTGAGCTCCTCGTTCGGTCCATTGCGCTCGGCGGGTCGGTCGGGTGTATTGCATCGCGAAGGAGTTCCAGGTGACCGAACCATTCCCCTTGCACCGCGGCATTCGAGTCTGGGTGGCGGCGGTTTCACTCGCGCTGTGGGGGACGCTCGGCTGCGGCCCGGTGGCGGCGACCTGCACTCCCGCCAACTGCCACGGTTGCTGCACGGCCGACGCCCGCTGCCTGCCCGGCGACAGCAGCAGCTCGTGCGGCTTCGCCGGCGCCGAGTGCAAGGACTGCGAGCAGGGCACCTGCGGGACTGGCAGGTGCATGATGCCGATCGCTCCGCCCTGCAACCCGGGGTTCACCGTGTGCGGCAATCAGTGCACGACGCTGGACACCGACCCGCACCATTGCGGAACCTGCGCCACCGCCTGCGGAACCAACGAGGAATGCGCGGGCGGCCAGTGCCATTGCGCCACCGGGAAGACCCGCTGCGGGTCGGCGTGCCTCGACCTGCAGACCGACGACGCCAACTGCGGCGCTTGCGGCACCCCTTGCGGGTCGGGGCTCACCTGCGCCGGCGGCACCTGTCACTGCGCGGCCGGAAAGACGAAGTGCGGCAGCGTGTGCGTGGACCTGGCGACCGACGCGAACAACTGCGGCACCTGTGGCACCACCTGCGCCCCGCCCTATGCCTGCGACCAGAGCTCGTGCGTCTGCGCCAGCCCGATGCTCGCCTGCGGGTCGGACTGCCTCGACCCGAACACCGACGTGAATAACTGCGGCGGCTGCGGAAACGTCTGCCAGCCCGGCCAGGGCTGCTCGCACGGCGGGTGCACCGGCTGCCCCACGTCCCAGGTACAGTGCGCGGGCGGCTGCACCAACACCCAGGTCGACGTGAACAACTGCGGCGCGTGCGGCACGGTGTGCCCTCCGACGTTGCAGTGCAGCGGCGGGGTGTGCGGGTGCAAGCCGGTGCAGACCCTGTGCGGCAGCACCTGCGCGTTTACGCAAACCGACCCGACCAACTGCGGAGGCTGCGGCGTCACCTGCCTCACGGGGTGGACTTGCGTCGTCGGCACCTGCCTGCCGCCCTGTCCCGCCGGGCAGGCCACCTGTTCGGGCCTGTGCGTCGATGTCCAGACCGACGTCATGAATTGCGGCGGCTGCGGCCAGAAGTGCCTCGGCGGCACCTGCTCGGGCGGCACCTGTCAGACCTGCAACAGCGGGACCACCGACTGCGACGGCGACGGGTGGCTCGTCTCGGAAGGAGACTGCTGCGACACCCCGGCCGACTGTTCCATCGACCCCCGGCTGGTGAACCCGGGCGCGCTCGAGCTGGCCGGCAACGGCATCGACGACAACTGCAACGGGCTGATGGACGCGGCCGACGCCGTCGACGGCCAGCCCTGCGACACCGGCCTCACCTCGAATTCCACCAACGCCACGGACTACGCGAAGGCATTCGGCATCTGCCGCACCACGGTCGAGACGCCGGTGTCCCTGTCGCAGAAGACGTGGGGGCTCATCTCCGCGAAGTGGCTGCGGGCCGACGGCAGCGCGCTCAGCTACGCCGGAGCCGCGTCGATTCGGCCGGGCTTCGGCGCCAGCATCGTCCCCCAGGAAGGCCAGAGCCTGGTCGTGCTCTCGAGCGGCATCGCGGCGGACGCCACCCAAACAAACCCCGGCCCGAACGGCGGCCCGGTGGCAAACCAGAGCGAACCCCACGGCAGCGCTGACGAGGTGAGCATCCAGACCTGCTCGCTGCCCTACTGCATCAGCGACTGGTACTCGACCCCGAACCCTCCTTTGAAGGCGGCGAACGCGCTGCCCTCGGCCCCCGCATGCGGGGCGAGCTCCGCGGACAGCACCGCCTCGGACTCGGTGATGCTGGTGTTGCGGCTGCGCGCCCCGACCAACGCGAGGAGCTTCTCGTTCAAGGGCTACTTCCTGTCCGACGAATACCCGGAGTTCGTGTGCTCGACGTTCAACGACCAACTGGTCGCGCTCGTCACCACTCCGGGGGGCACGCCCTCGCCCTGGCCCAACCCGGTCGACATGAACCTGATGACGTACGAGAAGGCAGGCCAGAAGTGGCCGATTGGAATCAACGTCGCCGCGGGCACCGACCTGTTCTCGGTCTGCGACAGCCAGACCGCGAATCCGCTCTGCTGGGACTCGGACGTCAGCGCGCTGTCGTGCTCGCTCGGGTCCGGCCAGCTCGCGGGGACCGGCTTCGAGGCGCCGTCGGGCGGCTGCACCCAGGGTGGCGGTACGAAGTGGCTGACGACGACGGGCAGCGTGATTCCGGGCGGCATTCTCGAGCTGCGCATCGGCGTGTGGGACGTGGGAGACCACGCCTACGACTCGACCGCGCTCATCGACGGGTTCAGTTGGCAGACCGTGGTGCGCAAGCCGGGCACGCACGGCTGAAGTAGCGCAGCCCGGGCCTACGGCGCCTTCAAGCGGTCGGTGCCGACCCACTCGTCCCACGAATCGGCGTAGCCGTCGTAGTGAATCTTGAACTTGCCGTCCTTGGCGCCCTTGATCGCCGCGGGGTACCAGCTGCCCTTCCAGTTCACCTGAACCTTGGCGCCGACGACGTAGGCTCCGCCCGGGGCGGCGGCGGGGACTACTTTCGCTGGAACCGGGGCAGGGGCAGGGGCAGGCGACGGTTCCGGCGCGGGAGCGGGCGCCGCCGCGACGGGCGCGGAGTCGGCAACCGGCGCCGCCGATGCCTCCGCCGCCTTGGCCTCGGGCGCGGCCGGCTTCGCGACCACGGCGGCCGCCTCGTCCGACTTCGCCGCTTCCTTCGGGGCGAACAACCCCATGCCGGTGCCGCCGAGCGCGAGGACTCCGCCGATGGCGAACCCCAGCGTCCGGTGGAGCTTCGTCTTGCCGAACAGCACCTCTCGCCCTTCGGACGAAAGGACGAGCTTGCCGGCCAACGCGCCCGGGGGTTCGACGATGGTGGTGCCTTGCAGCGCTCCGAGCACGTACAGCGTCTGGCTGGGCTTGAGGATGGTTTCCGTGCCGACGAAGCCGGTGGTGCGGGCGTCCTTGGGCAGGGCCGGCGTGTCGTACTTGAGCTTGCCGAACTCGAGCACCGGCGGGGCCGATACGCCTTTCACCGCGTCCTTGAAGGTGCCGACCTTCACCGTGCTCTGGTGCACCTCGACCATCTTGGCGTCGGGCTTCTTGCTCAGGTCGACGGTGACGGCTCCGGTTCCGTCGGAGACCGAGACGGAGGCTCCCTTGTATTCGGACATCACCGTGCTGGTGCCGCGCTGGGTCTCGGTGCCCTTATCGGTCACCTTGTCCTTTTCCCACTTGCGCTCGATTTTGACTTCGTAGGCCATGCAGCGCTCGCCGCTCATCGGAGCCGCGAGCAGCCCGGCGCCGTCGGCCACCTGGCCCTCGGTCGAGACCAGGCCCTTGGCGTCGGCCGCTCCCTGGCCGGCCTTGGCAATCTCGGAGGGTTTCTTGAACGGAACGGTCGTTATCTTCTTGAGCTTCAACATCATGCGGACGCCGAAGATCAGTCCGACGGCACCGAAGACCGCGAGAATCCACCCAATCAGGCTCATTGTGCACCCTCCAGACTTCGAGCAGGGGCCGAGGCTACCGCAAGAGGTTGCGGGGTCACATCGCAATTGTTTTGCAGCGCTGCCGTTCCTCGTCACCTCAGTTTCTCGCAAGGGGTTGATTCAGGCGCTGTCGGATGGCTGCTCACCCAATCTCGCGAACGGCTCGCGGGTTGCACGGGCCGCAGACCGAAGTCGGAAGGCAGTACTTCACCGAGGACAAACCATGCACTTGAACCGGCAGACCTTGCCCGGGCTCGGACGCTTTGCACTTCAAGCTCTGGACCGACCTGCGCGTACCGCGCTCGACCTGTCGGTGCGACCCATGCTCTTCACCGCGCCACCGGCGCTGGTCGGCCTGGGGCTGGTGGCGCTGGCCTGCGCCTTTGGAGACGCCCTGGTGCCGGCATCGCTCATACCCGGGGTGAGGCTCGACCTACTGCGCGCGGCGCTCGAGGCGCTCATCGTGGTGACGCCGAGCGGAGTGGTGGTAGCGACACTTCTAGGCGTACGCGCCTCGCCCGGCATGTTGCTGTCCACGACGTCGCTGGCGCTGTTCACCGCCGGAGTGGTGGCGGCGTGCCTGAGCCCGCTCACCGCGCTGCTCGCGGTGGTTTCGAGCTCGGCGCCCGCGGTTACGCTGGTGCCGGTGCTTCTGCTGCCAGCGGTGGTGCTGGGCGTGCTTGGAGCCGTCCCGGTGCGTGTTCTCGATTCCGTCGACGGCACCCCCGTCGCGCGCGGGTTCGGACGAGCGCAGGCACTCGTGCTCTTCGCCGTCTTCCTGGCGCGCGCCCACAGCCTGTCCGTGGTGGTCGGGCACATGAGGGGCGTTCAATGAGCGCTTCGACAGCGGTCCTCGAGGTGGAACCCCCCATCGCTGCTGCCCCTCCGAGGGTCGAACGGCTTTCCCCCTTCGTTTCCTGGTCGGAGGAAGACCGGCGCCCACTCGCCGAGAATCTGCCTGCCGCCCCCCGGTCGCTGGCGGCGGTGTTGCTGCGCGACCCGATTGGCACGGTCGAGCGCCTCGCCGACCCCGCTCAGCACCTGGGCGTTCTGCTGGTGGCGTTGGGGCTCGTCACTTCCGGAGCGTCTGCTTTCGCCGGCGCGACCGCGGTTTCGATGCAAAGCGCTCAGCCGTTGCGCATGGCTGCGCTCGCGAGCGTAAACGCGCTCCTCGCGCTGGCCGCCGCGCTGGGCCCCATCTACGCCACGGGCATTCTCCTTTCGACGCGAGTTCCTTTGGCTCGGCTGGTTGCCATTCTGCTGTCGGCGGCGGCCGCGGGAGCGATGCTCCTCGGCGGCGTCGCTCCGGTGTTGCACGTCCTGTGGAAGCTCGACGGGGAATGGCTGGGCCCCCTCGGACTGATGACGTCGTTCACGCTCTCGGCGGTCTTGGTAGGGGCGAGGGTGCGCCGCCTCATGCTGTTATCCGCACTGGCCGCGTCCCGCGTCTCGGACAGCAAGGCCGAATTGAGCCCGGAAGACGCGGCCCGGGTGGCTACCTTGGCGCGGGTGGCGTTGATTGCGACGGGGTTCACCTCGGCACTTTCGCTCTGGGCCTTCGACGTCTTCCTCAGGTAAGCCTGTGACCGCCCACACACTGTTAGGCGCCTACGCGGCAATCGGCCTGGTAGCGGCCGCGTTCACGCTGCTCCGGCCGCTCCGGACCGACCGAATGGGCCGTCCTGCGAGCGCGGTCCTGGCGCTCGCGCTGTGGCCATTCCTCTTGCCCTTCCTGTTGAACGGTACCGGCGGCGCGGCGCGCGAGGCCGACCGGCTGAGCCTCGTGGCCAATCGACTCGCCGAGGAGTGGAACCGAAGTGGGCGGAGCGGGTTGCGTGCCGCCGATGGCCGAGAGCGGCGGGTGCTCGATGGATTCATCGACCGGCTGCGGGCAGACCAGGTCCGCCTCGCCGAGCTGGACTCGGCGCTCGACGGCGCCCCCGAGAGCATTCGCGCCCGACTGGCCGAGCTCAGAGATGAGACGAGGCGCGAGCTGGACGAGGGCGTTCAGCTGGTCGAGGAGTTGGCCGCGCAATTGGTGTTGCTCGCGTTCACCGACCTTCAGCGCCCCGACTCAGCGCGGCTCGAACGTACGCACGTCGAAGCGCTGGTCGCGAGAATCGAAGCCCTCGCTGGAGCGCAGGCGACTCAATGACTCCGCGTTCGGTCCGAGCCGAGGGAAAGGCTATGAGACTCACCGCTTGACCGTCTGCCCTTGCGGTACCGGACTACCCCTCACCGCCTGCTGCGGCCCGCGGCACGACGGCTCGCGCCCGGCGGAAACCGCCGAAGCGTTGATGCGTTCGCGGTATTCGGCGTACGCGCTCGGCCTGGGCGAGTACCTCGTTGCCACCCAGGCCCCCGGGCTCGGCCGCGAGCCGGCCGAAGCCTTGAGCGCCTGGGCTCGCGCAATGGAGTGGAAAGAGCTGAAGGTGCTGCGCACTGAACGCGGCGGGCAGGCCGACGCCCGCGGCAGCGTCGAGTTCGAGGCCCGCTATCTCGAGGCCGGGCGCCCGGTGGTGCTGCATGAGGTGTCGCGCTTCGTTCGCTTCGCCGGTCGCTGGCAGTACCTGAGCGGCAAGCGGCGGTAGCCCGCCATCGACGTCCGAATGCCGCCAGCGCGCCGCGCCGGGTGGTGGTTAGTTGCGTGCCATGACGTTGGACGCCAAGAGCTGCTACCGCGCCGTGCAGGGCCGCGACGCCCGCTTCGACGGGCGCTTCTTCACCGCGGTGCGCACCACCGGCATCTACTGCCGGCCCATCTGCCCGGCGCGCACTCCCTTGCGGCGGCACGTGCAGTTCTACGCCTGCGCCGCGGCCGCCGAACAGGCCGGCTTCCGCCCGTGCCGCCGCTGCCGGCCCGACGCGGCTCCGGGCAGCCCGAGCTGGATGGGCACCTCGGCGACGGTGGCGCGCGCGGTGCGGCTGATCGGGGCCGGCGCGCTCGACGAAGAGGGAGTCGATTCGCTGGCGGCGCGCCTGGGCGTCGGCGAGCGCCACCTGCGCCGGTTGTTCGAGCAGCACCTGGGGAGTTCGCCGCAGGCGGTCGCTTCGTCGCGGCGCGCTCACTTCGGCCGGCAGCTCATCGACGCGACGACGCTGACGATGACCGAGGTGGCGCTGGCGTCGGGGTTCGGCAGCGTGCGCCAGTTCAACGACGTGATGCGCACGGTGTTTCAGCGCACCCCCACCGAGCTGCGAGGAAGCCGAACGGCGCGCCCGGGGACGATGTCGTTGAAGCTCGCCTACCGCCCGCCCTACGACTGGGACGCGCTCATCGGCTTCCTCGGCGCCCGCGCCATTCTGGGGGTCGAGCACGTCGAGGCGCACCGCTACCTGCGTACGTTCGAGGGTGGAGTGTTGGAGGTCCGGCCGAGTGCGCCGCGACCGCCGGGTGCGCGTGACGGCCGCCGCGCCGGGTCGCTGGTCCTGACGGTGCGGGGGCGCAGCGCCCATTGGCTCGACCTGGTGCGCCGGGTGCGCCGCTTTTTCGACCTCGACGCCGACCCCCTGGCCATCACAGCCTGCCTGGGCGGCGCTTCCGAGCTGCGCGCGGCGGTCGCGGCCCGCCCCGGCCTGCGCGTGCCAGGTTCCTTCGACCGCTTCGAGACTTTCTGTAGGGCCGTCCTCGGTCAGCAGGTCAGCGTCCAGGCGGCGACGACGCTCTGTGGACGGCTGGTGAAGGCCTTCGGTGAACCGGTTTCCGGCGCCGAGGAGGGGTTGACGCACCGGTTTCCAACTCCCGCGCGCCTGGCCCGCGCCGACCTCTCGCGCCTCGGGGTGCCCCGGGCCCGGGGCGAGGCCATTCGCGGCGTGGCGGCGGCGCTCGCCCGCGGCGAGCCCGTCCTCGAGCCGGCGGCCGACCTTGACAAGCTCATCTCGCGGCTGTGTGCGCTCCCCGGCGTGGGGCCGTGGACCGCGCACTACCTGGCGATGCGCGCCTTCGGCGAACCCGACGCCTTCCCAGCCGGGGACCTGGTGCTGAGACGGGCCACCGGACTGGACGAACGCGCACTGGAACGGCGCTCGCGAGCGTGGCGGCCCTGGCGCGCCTACGCCGCGATTCACCTTTGGACAGCCACTCATGAAGAGGAGCGGAACCATGAAGACCACGCCGTCGCGTCGTGAAGAGGCAGCCGGAGCCGTGCACATCGAGCTGTCCGAGCTGGTGACCCCGCTTGGGCGGGTCGTCCTGGGCGTGCGCGAAGAAGGGCTGTGCGCCCTCGACTTCGCCGAAGAGCGGGTGCACGAGCGCCTTCGCCGTTCCTACCCGGCGGCGAGCTTCGGCGCCGGCCGCGGGTCGGCGCCCGTCCTCGACCGGCTGCGCGCGTACTTTGCGGGCGAGCTCGGCGCGCTGGACGACATCGCCGTCGCCGTCATCGGCACCGCCTTCCAGCGTCGGGTCTGGGCCGCGCTGCGCGACATCGCGCCCGGCAGCACCGTCTCGTACGCCGAGCTGGCTGAGCGAGTCGGCCGGCCGTCGGCGGCGCGCGCCGTCGGCGCGGCGAATGGCCGCAACCCGGTGGCGCTGGCGGTCCCCTGCCATCGCGTCATCGCCTCGGACGGCACGCTGGGCGGTTACGCCGGCGGCCTGGCCAAGAAGGCCTGGCTGCTGGCGCACGAGGGAGCGAGCTGCGCGGTCAGTAGAAGGTGACGACGGCTCGGAAGCGTCGGGCCGGGAGCTTTGCGGGTGCGCGCACGTCCCCACGAGAGTATTTGGTGCGGGCATGAAGACTGCCTTGAAAGTCGTGGCGGGGCTGCTGGGGCTGGTGCTGCTGCTCGCGGGCGGCGGGCTCGCCTACCTGTCTCTCGCCTTTCCGAAGGTGGGACCGGCGCCCGACCTGAAAGTCGACGCGACGCCCGAGAGGCTGGCGCGCGGCGCCTACCTCGCTCGCAACGTCTGCTCGTGCGTCGACTGCCACTCGACCCGCGACTGGACGAAGTTCTCCGGGCCCGTCGTGCCCGGCACCGAGGGCAAGGGTGGCGAGCGCTTCGACCGCGCCATGGGCTTCCCTGGCGAATTCTACGCGTCGAACATCACCCCCGCCGGGGTGGGTGGCTGGACCGACGGGGAATTGGCCCGCGCACTCACTGGCGGCGTCACTCACGACGGCCGCGCGCTGTTTCCGTTGATGCCCTACCCGCTCTACGGCGAAGCCCTCTGCCAGGAAGACGTGAGCGCCCTGGTGGCCTTCGTGCGCACCTTGAAGCCCCTCGAGAACCTTCTTCCCGCGGCGCAGCTGGACTTCCCAATGAATTTCATCGTGAAGACGATTCCGGCGGACCGGCCCCGCCCGCCGTGCCCGGACAAGAAGAATGAGGTCTCCTACGGCAAGTACCTGGCGACCGTCGGCGGCTGTATCGAGTGCCACACCCGCTCGGACAAGGGGCAGCGGCAGCCGGGCATGGACTGTGCCGGTGGCCGCGAGTTCCACCTGCCGGGACTGGGCACGGTGCGCTCGGCGAACCTCACCCCCAGCGATTCGGGCATCGGGCTGTGGGAGAAGGACTTCTTCGTCGACAAGTTCCGCGACTACCGGAAGGCGACGCTGACGAAGCTCAACCCGGGCTCGGTCCAGACCATCATGCCGTGGACGCTGTACGCGGGAATGACCGACGACGACCTGGGCGCTCTCTACGCCTACCTGAAGACGGTGACTCCGGTGCAAAACGAGGTCAAGGCTTGGACGGCCGGTCCTTAGCCCCCCGCCAAGAGCTGAACGCCCGCTCGGTGGCGGTGGCGCTCGTCGTCGCGGCGCTCATCGGCGCGAGCTACCCCCTCATCGTCCTGAAGCTGGGCTTCGGCCCCAACATCTCGGTGGTGAGCGCGTTCTTCGGGTACCTCTTGCTCTCGGCGGTCGGCCTCTTCACCGGGCTGCGCCCGAACCGCCTCGAGAACAACCTGGTCCAGACCGCCGGCACCACCGCCGGTCAGGCCGGCTTCATGTGCGTGCTGCTCGCCGCCTTCGACATGCTGAACTCCAAGCCCGAGCTGCACTTCTCGGTGCACCTGACGGCGGTGCAGACGTTCCTCTGGCTCACCGTGGCGGGCCTGCTCGGCGTGCTCTTGGCCGTGCCCCTGCGCCGGCACTACCTCGAGACAGAGAATCTGCCCTTCGCCGACGGGGTGGCCACCGGCGAGACGCTCACCGTGCTGGAAGACCCGAAGAAGGCGAAGAGCCGGGCGCGGGTGCTGGGGCTGGGCCTGGGGATGTCCGGGACGGTGACCTGGCTTCAGCTGGGCTACCCGGCGTCGCTCAGGTTCTTGCCCGAAGCGCTGTACTTCGGCGCCTCGGGAAAGGCGCTGAGGCTGGGGCTCAACTGGAGCTTGTTGTCCTTCGGCACCGGCCTGCTCGTCGGCGCGCGCGTCACCCTGTCGATGGGGCTGGGCATGCTCGCGTCGTGGGTGGTGCTGCCGCCCCTGCTCTTCGAGCGCCACGTCATCGAGGGGCTCACCTTCGCGCAGACGGTGCGGTGGGTGATGTGGCCGGCGACGGGCCTGATGGTGTCGGGCGGCCTCACCACGCTGGCGCTGAAGTGGCGGCTGGTGCTGAAGACGTTCGGCTCGTTCCGAATGGCCGAGCTGAGCGGGTCGGGCTCGACGGACTTTCCGATGCGCTGGGTGCTGGGCGGGGTGGTGACGCTCGGCGCGGCCTTGTGCCTCATCCAGTCGGTGAGCCTTGGCATGCCGGTATGGGCGACGCTTTCGTCGCTGGTGCTGTCGGTGCCGTTGATGCTGGTGGGCATTCAGGTGCTGGGCGAGACGAACTGGGCGCCCATCTCGGTGATGGCGAACATGATGCAGGGGCTGTTCGCGGTGCTGATGCCGGGCCAGGTGACGGCGAACATGATTGCCTCGGGCATGTCGGGCACCATCGCCGGCCACGGCGAGACGCTGATGCAGGACTACAAGGCGGGCCAAATCGTCGGCGCGTCCAACCGGCACCTCACCTACCTGCAACTGGCGGCGGTGCCGGTGGGGTCGCTCGCGGTGGCGCTGGTCTACCCGGTCTTGCGCGACCGCTACGGCGTGGTGGACCAGCCCGGCCACGCCGCCGAGCTGTCGTCACCGGTGAGCGTGAAGTGGGCTGGCTTCGCCGAGCTGTTGTCGCGGGGCCTCGGGGCGCTGCCCGCGGGGTGCGGCACGGCGTTACTGGTCGGCTGCGCGGCGGGAGTCGCGCTGGCGCTCGGCGAGTCCACCCGGCACCGCCGCTTCGTCCCCTCGGCGACGGGAATCGGCATCGGCATGCTGATTCCGGGAGCCTCGGTGATGGCGATGGTGGCGGGGGCCCTGGCGCACTCGGGGTGGCGGTGGAGGGCGCGGGCGTCGCAGGAAGCCTTCAGCGTGCCCTTGGCGTCGGGCTTCATCGCCGGCGAGGCGCTGGTGGCGGTGGTGCTCGCCGTGGCGGCGGCGGTGGCGCTCGCGACGGGTGTCGACCTGCGCGGCAAGTGAATGCCAAAGCGAGTCTCGACTACCGGCGCTCGGACGGCCGGACGCCCGCGCGCCGGCGCCGCGCGAGCCCCGCTTCCTGCTTCGCGAGGTACGCTACACCCAGCGCCTCGGCGGCGTTTCAGAGCACGCCCGAAGTTCTCGAGCACCTTCGTCCGCCAGCACGCGCCCTTCGGCGGTCCAGCATCGCGAAGGCAAAGGCGGCAACCCAAACCCAAGGCGTTGCGCAGTCGACCGCGCCACATCCGCAGCCGACCTGAAGCCTCATCTGGCCATCGGGACTCGGTGCCGGAAGCCCGCTGTCGGCCTCGCCCGGCGTGCCCGGTCCGGAATCGGATTCGCCCGCGTCGACGCCACCATCCGAAGTGCCGGAATCGCCTTCCCCGCCATCGCCTGCGCTGGACACTCCAGAGTCGGCTTCCCCCGCGTCGGCGCCTCCGTCCGGGGCGCCGGAATCGCTTTCCCCGCCATCACCGGCGTCCTGCGTTCCCCCGTCCGCGCCCGCGTCGGTGACGGCTCCTCCGCCCGAAAAGCTGATAGTTCCGGCAGCAATCGTGTCGCCAGCCAGCGCGCTTGCCCCCATCGTAGGCGCGATGACACCGGCAGCTGTTTGCGTCGTCATTTCCTTGGCGGCGCAGTTCCTCGCAGTGCTGAAATTGACTACCTCGAAACCAGAGCCGGCGGTGTAGGTGCAACCAACGGTGTTGCTCGAATCCAAGAACGTGCCGAGAACCAGCTCACCATCGTTGGTGGCGGAGATGGATGGACCTGTTCTGATGCTGGCGCCAGTCGAGGGAGCCAGCGCGTGACCGTCAAGCGTAGTGGCCCCTCCGGAATACTCCTCGGCCAGCACGAGCAGGTCGACACTGGCCGTGCTGTTGAACGTAAGGGTGCAGGAGGTGGTGCTCGAAGCGATTCCGTACCACTGATTGTAGGTGGTGCCCCAACCGGTCGTTTGCGTGTCCGGCGCGGAAAAGGGCACGGCGGCGCAGCCGCTCAAGGAGATGGTCGTCGAGGTACTGAGCGCCCCGGCGAAGACATGAATGAGATTGCCATAAGTGATGTTTGAGCCGAACACGCAGTCCACGGACGTGCTGAGCGCAGCACCCGTACAGCTCTGCACCTTGCAGTTCCCGACGCAGGGAGCCCTGACTTCCGTCACAACCGTGATGATTCTGCTGGCCGTTGCGATGGCGACATTGGCGCTCGCAAAGGACGACACCGGACCATCGGTGTCGTGCCCACCCATGATTGTGCCTTGAATGGTTCGGAAGGTCAGTGCGACAGGAGCGGTATCCATGCCAGCGGTAGCGGCGGGAGCGTATCCAAATCCTGTGTCCCATGATGTGCTGGCGGAGTTGGTGACGGCGCCAAATGTCTCCGTTGTAGACGTGGCATTGCTGGCAGTCTTGGAAAAGGTAGGCGTTCCCAGAATGTCCGTATTGCATATGGCCGAGGTCCCGGGTCTCTGGCCTCGATAGACCTGAATGACAAGAGCGTTGGCGTTCGTGAACGTGCCGCTCGCCTCGTCGGCCCCCGATGCCACCTTGCAAGCCAATCGAACGGCGCTATCTGCGCTGCCGGCGCCGTTGATGCTGGAGGTTCCAACATCGGTCCAACCAGCGGGAAGGGACGGAGCCGCAGTGTTGCCGTCCCTGCCCGCGTAGGCGACTTCCAGATCGCCTGTGACGTTGCCGGTCGTAGTGCAACTGCTCGTTCCCGTGCAATCGGCGGCGACCTTGCTGATGTCAGCTCGAGCGGGCACGCACCAAACCAGCGCCGTCATCGGTAGGAGGGGTAGGAGTAGGCGCTTCGATCCGCCGGTGCTCACGGGAGGAGAGTTTCATGGCTCGTCGGTCGTGCCGCAAGCTCCGAAGGGCGCATTGGACGCATTGAGGCCCGCTTCGTCACGACTCCAGCGAAGAGCAACATCAGTACGCAGGCCCACGAAACCATTCGTGTCTGAAGGTCGTTGGTTGCACGGTTTCCACGATTGGGCGAGATTGTGGATGAGTCGCCGCTTCGGCCGGAGTGTGCGCCAGGATTGGGGCCGAGAAGTGCAGATTGATTGGAGAATCGTCCCGTGGCGCCTGTCTTCGATCTTGGCGGTGCTGCTTCTTCCAGCGGTTGCCGCGAGTGCCAACATCAGCGTCGAAATCTTGCTGCCCTCGCCCACCTGGCCGGTCGATGACCACGTGGACGTGAGCGCCCTCGTGACGTCGAAGTACCAAGTGAGCTCGGTCGTCGCCGGCCTCGCCGATGGCGCGGCTGGTTCGATGTCGTTCGTCGCCTCGAGCGGCCGATGGGAGGGGACGGTTTGGGTGCCACAGTTCGTAAGTGGGCCGGTCACGCTGACCGTCACCGTAACGGACGTGCAGGGCGAGGTCGCAAGCGGCAGCCTGCTGCTGACGGTCGATCGTCCGCCAAAGCTGACCGTTCTCGAACCTGGACCAAGCAGTCTGGCCCGGCCCGGGCTTCGCATCCACGTGAAGTGTGTCGATGACAGCCCCACGCCATGCACGGTGAAAGTCTTCCTGCGCGAAACTTCGAAGGGCCGGCCGAGCACTGGGTCCGAGATCGCGCTCTGGCAAGGTGAAACCGAAGTCGACGTGACTACCTGCCCGTACGACTACGACGGGCAGATGCTCAGAGTCGAGATGAGTGCCACTGACGGCGTCAACGCGCCCGTGGAAGCCCATGCCGAGGTCATCGTGGAGATGTCCGCGGCTCTTGATTCGGTCGGCCAAGTTCCCGGCGCGCTCTTCGATGCCGACGACGACCGGATGCTCTTCCGCGACCCCGATGGCGGACTCCGAAGTCAGGCTCGCGCTGGCGGCGAAGCCAAGTACCTCGGAGCGATGGCTGCCTCGATCATCTTCAGCTTCCCCGAATGGCGCGGCTTCGGGAGTCCTGATTCGCCGGCGACTGGCGCCTCCCTGGTTCCCGCAGGGGCTGTTTGGGTCAGCAACTGGCAGCTCTTCGCGTTCACCGCTCTGCCCACCGGAGAACTGGGCAAAATGATGAGTCGTATCAGCCCGCCACCGGTCCGTGGCCGATTCGTGGCGTGGAACGACGCGCTTTCCGGCAACCCCACCTTGTACGATTCCGACAAGAGTGCCGTCACCACATTCTTGGGTGGGTACCTGCTGGATCTCACCCAGCAAGGCGAAGTTCTTTGGGAGGATTCCGCGGGGGTCTACCTGACCTCGACCGACGGCGGCACCGTCCAGGTCAATGACGGAGGCTATGACGAGGTCCAGTCGGCACTCACCGACGGCCGCCATTTCGTCCTGGTCGGCGGAGGGTCGATGTGGGACCGGACGATGAGGGTGAGAGGCCCGGCAGGCGAGGTGACCATTCAAAACGTCAACTGGGACGGTCGCTACGCCCTGATCGCCCTGAACGATGGCTGGGTCGCCTACACGAAGCCCGATGGTCCGACGCAGGCAGCCGTCTGGCTGGTGGGGCCCGACGCCGGCGAGACTCAGCTCACCCATTGGGGAACGGACAGCGACATCGAGGCCGTGAGCCCCACTGGCGAAGTGGCGTACCTCAATTGGGGACGGCGGTATCTCGTCTCGGTCGGACGTGACTCCCAAGACATCGGCGGCGCCCAGGGGCGCATATTCTGGGGTGACGGCGGCTGGCGAATCATTGAAGGCAATACGCTGTTTGCAGTCTTGCCCGGCGGGTCCGAGGTGGGCCTCGAAGCGTGCGTTCCCTCGAGCGAGCCAGACGCAGGTTCCAGTTCGCCACCACGCAAGCCAGGGTGCGGATGCAGCACCTTGGATCCCCTCCTGCCGCTCGCCCTGCTCTCATTGCCGGGACTGGCTCAGGCCGTGCGACGCCGGCGACCAAGCCGCCGGGTTTCCGTTTCGCGAGCATAGGAAACGTTGAGGCCCTCGCGGGGCGTGACGTCCAGGACGCCTGCGACGAAGCGGGCATGGACGGCGCGCCAGGGGGTGCCGGCGTCGACGGCGAGGGGCCAAGTCTTCGCCTTGGCGCAGAACCCTTCCGTGCCCCGGGGTGGGGTTCAAGACGACAGGGTGAGGTGTAGTCCGGCGCCGCGTCCCGAGTGCGGCGACCGGGGTGTGGCCTGTCAAGACCACGGCCGGTGAGGGAGGAAGCGAGTTTCGACTACCGGCGCTCGGACGGCCGGACGCCCGCGCGCCGGCGCCGAGCGAGCCCCGCCAGGCCCAGGGCGACCGCCAGCGAGAGCAGGGGCCCGGACGAAGCCCCGTCGCAGCCGCAGCCGACGGTGTAGATGCGCCGCTGGGGTGGCCCCTCGTCCGGCGGTCCGCTGTCGGCGTCGCCGCCGTCGAGCTCGCCGCCGTCGGTCGGTCCGCCGTCGCCGCCATCGCCGCCGTCCGAGGTGACGTCGAGCGTCGCGAAGGTGAGCATCGCCCCGAACGCGGTCCCCGCCGCGTTGTCGGACACGGCGCAGAAGTAGTACGTGGTCGCCGGGCTCAGGTCGGCGAGGTCATTCGAGTAGGGAACGGCGGCGCTTCCCGAGCCCAGCGCGGCGGCCCCCGATGCCGGCGCCCGCGTTCCGAAGGAGTCGTCACAGCCTCCAGGGTCGGTGGCGCTGTAGCGGAACCAGCCCGTCGCGGCGGAGAAGCTCGGATTCGCGGTCGCGTTGAGAGTTGCGCTGGTGGACGTCACCGCCGTGGTGGCGAGGGTGGTGACGGTGGGCACGACGGCCGTGGTGGTGAAGGACAGCACCGAACCGAACGCGGTGCCGGCGACGTTGTTGGCGATGGCGCAGAAGTAGTACGCCGTCGCCGGATTCAGCGCGGCCAAGCTGCTCGAGTACGGAGTGTCGACGCCTCCCGACCCCAGCGCCGCGCCGCTCGCCGTCGGCAGCCGCGTTCCGAAGGTGTCGTCGCAGGCCCCCGGGTCGGCCAGGGCGTAGCGATACCAGCCCGTCGACGCGCTGAAGTGGGGGTTGGCGGTTCCGCCAAGGGTCGCTCCGGTTGACGAGACTGCCGTGGCGGCCACGGTGGCGACGGTGGGCGGCACGGCGCCGGTGGTGAACGACAGCACCGAACCGAACCCGGTGCCGCCGGCGTTGTTCGCGATGGCACAGAAGAAGTGCGTCGTCGCCGGGTTCAACCCGACGAAGGCGTTCGAGTAAGGAACCGGCGTGGCCGCCGAGCCCAGCGCGGTCCCGCCCGACGTCGGCATCCGGGTGCCAAACGTGTCGTCGCAGCTCGCCGGGTTGGTGACGTCGAAGCGGAACCATGCCGTCGTCGCCGCCAGGTTCGGGTTGGCCGAGCCGGTCAATGTCGCGCGGTCGGTGGTGACGTACGCGGCCGCGGTCGTCACGACGGTGGGCCCTATCAACTGAGTGGCGAATGAAAGGACCGTGCCGAACGCCGTCCCGGCCGTGTTGTCGGCGATGGCGCAGAAGTAATAGAGGCTCCCCGGAGCCAGACCGGTGATGTCCGCCGGAAAGGGAACGGAAGCGCCCCCCGAGCCCAGCGCGGCGCCACTGGACGCGGGCACCCGGGTTCCGAACGCGTCGTCGCAAGCCCCGGGGTCGGTGAGGCTGTAGCGGAACCAGCCCGCCGAATCGGAGAAGTTGGGGTTGGCGGACCCATTGAGCGTCCCGGTGGTGAGGGTCACCGCCGTGGCGGCCGCGGTGGTGACGGTGGCCACCACCGCCGCGGTGGTGAAGGACAAGACCGAGCCGAACGCTGTCCCCGCGACGTTGTCGGCGATGGCGCAGAAGTAGTACGTCGTCGCCGGATTCAACGCCGCCACCGCGTTCGAGGTGGGGGCCGCGGTGCCTGCCGCCCCCAGCGCGGTTCCGCCTACGGCCGGCACCCGGGTGCCGAACGCGTCGGTGCAGGTGCCGGGGTCGGACGTGCTGTAGCGGAACCAGCCCGTCGAGGCGCTGTAGTTGGGGTTGGCCGAACCGTTGAGCGTCGCGCCGCCCGCCGTCACGGCCGTGGCGGCGCTGGTGGTGACAGTGGGCACGACGGCCGCGGTGGTGAAGGACAAGACCGAGCCGAACGCCGTCCCCGCGGCGTTGCTGGCGATGGCGCAGAAGTAGTACGTCGTCGCCGGAGTCAGCGATGCCACCGCGTCCGAGAAGGGGGCGGGAGCGCTCCCCGAACCGAGCGCGGCGCCGCTCGACGCCGGCACCCGCGTCCCAAAGACGTCGTCGCAGGTGCCGGGGTTGGACGTGTCGTAACGGACCCAGCCCGTCGTCGCGGAGAAGTTCGGGTTGGCCGAGCCGTTCAACGTCGCGCCGCTCGAAGTCACGGCCGTGGCGGCGTTGGTGGTGACGGCGGGCGTTACCGCGGTGGTGGTGAAGGACAGCACCGAGCCGAAGGACGTCCCGGCCGCGTTGTTGGCGATGGCGCAGAAGTAGTACGTCGTCGCCGGGTTCAGTCCGGAGACCGCGTTCGAGTAGGGGACGGCGGCGCCGGCCGAGCCCAGCGCGGCGCCGCCCGCGCTCGGCAGCCGCGTCCCAAACACGTCGTCGCAGCTTCCGGGGTTGGTGACGTCGTACCGAAACCAGCCCGTCGTCGCGGCGAAGTTTGGATTGGCCGAGCCGTTCAGGGTGGCTCCGCCGGAGGTGACGGAAGAGGCCGCGGTGGTGACGACGGTGGGCCCCACCAACTGAGCGGTGAAGGACAGCACCGAGCCGAACGCCGTCCCGGCGGCGTTGCTGGCGATGGCGCAGAAGTAATAGGTGGTGGCCGGAGTCAGGGCGGCGAGGTTCTGGGTGAAGCCCGAAGCGGCGCCGCCAGCGCCCAGGCCGGTGCCGCCCGCTCCCGGCACCCGGGTGCCGAAGGCGTCGTCGCAGCTTCCGGGGTTGGTGGCGCTGTAGCGGAACCAGCCGGTCGCGGCGGAGAAGTTGGGGTTGGCAGAACCATTCAACGTCGCGGTGGTGGAGGTGACCGCGGTGGCGGCGCTGGTGGTGACGGTGGGCACGATGGCCGCGGTGGTGAAGGACAGCACCGAGCCGAACGCCGTCCCGGCGGCGTTGCTGGCGATGGCGCAGAAGTAATACGTCGTCGCCGGATTCAGCGACGCCACCGCGTTCGAGTAGGGGGCGGCAGCGCCCCCTGAGCCGAGCGCGGCGCCTCCTGCCCCCGGCACCCGGGTTCCGAAGGCGTCGGTGCAGCTTCCGGGGTTGGTGGCGCTGTAGCGAAACCAGCCCGTCGAGGCGCTGTAGTTGGGGTTGGCCGAACCGATGAGGGTCGCGCCGCTCGACGTCACTCCCGTGGCGGCCGAGGTGGTGACGGTGGGCACCACGGCCGCCGTGGTGAAGGACAAGACCGAGCCGAAGGCCGTGCCGGCGACGTTGCTGGCGATGGCGCAGAAGTAGTACGTCGTCGCCGGATTTAGCGCCGCCACCGCGTTCGAGTAGGGGGCGGCCGATCCGCCTGAACCGAGCGCGGCGCCTCCCGCCCCCGGCACCCGGGTTCCAAAGGCGTCATCGCAGCTTCCCGGGTTGGTGGCGCTGTAGCGGAACCAGCCCGTCGCGGCGGAGAAGTTGGGGTTGGCGGACCCGTTCAGCGTCGCGCCGCTCGAAGTCACGGCGGTGGCGGCGCTGGTGGTGACGGTGGGCACGATGGCCGCGGTGGTGAAGGACAGCACCGGGCCGAAGGCGGTCCCAGCGACGTTGCTGGCGATGGCGCAGAAGTAATAGGTGGTCGCCGGGCTCAGCGACGCCACCGCGTTCGAATAGGGGTTGGCCGAGCCTGCCGACCCCAGCGCGGCGCCACTCACCCCCGGCACCCGGGTGCCGAACGCGTCGCTGCAAGTGCCGGGGTCGGTGACGCTGTAGCGGAACCAGCCCGTCGTGGCGGAGAAGTTGGGGTTGGCCGAGCCGTTCAGCGTCGCGCCGCTCGAAGTCACCCCCGTGGCGGCCGTGGTGAGGACGGTGGGCACCACCGCCGTGGTGGTGAAGGACAGCACCGAGCCGTAGGCCGTCCCGGCGGCGTTGCTGGCGATGGCGCAGAAGAAGTACGTCGTCGCTGGATTCAGCGCCGCCACCGCGTCCGAGAAGGGGGCGGCGGCGCTTCCCGACCCGAGCGCCGCGCCGCTCGACGCCGGCACCCGCGTCCCGAAGACGTCGTCGCAGCTTCCGGGGTTGGACGTGTCGTAGCGGAACCAGCCCGTCGTGCCGGAGAAGTTGGGGTTGGCCGAGCCATTCAGCGTCGCGCCGCTCGAAGACACTCCCGTCGCGGCCGAGGTGGTGACGACGGGCGCCACCGCGGTGGTTGTGAAGGACAGCAGCGAGCCGAAGGCCGTCCCGGCGGCGTTGCTGGCGATGGCGCAGAAGAAGTACGTCGTCGCTGGATTCAGCGCCGCCACCGCGTTCGAGTACGGGGCGGCCGCTCCGCCTGAACCGAGCGCGGTGCCTCCCGCCCCCGGCACTCGGGTGCCGAAGACGTCGGTGCAGCTCCCGGGGTTGGTGACGTCGTACCGAAACCACCCCGTCGTCGCGGCGAGGTTCGGGTTGGCCGAGCCGTTCAGCGTCGCTCCGCCGGAGGTGACGGACGAAGCCGCGCCGGTGACGACGGTGGGCCCCACCAGTTGAGCGGTGAAGGACAGCACCGAGCCGAAGGCTGTCCCGGCGGCGTTGCTGGCGATGGCACAGAAGTAATAGGTGGTGGCCGGAGTCAGGGCGGCGAGGTTCTGGGTGAAGCCCGAAGCGGCGCCGCCAGCGCCCAGGGCGGTGCCGCCCGCTCCCGGCACCCGGGTGCCGAAGGCGTCGTCGCAGCTTCCGGGGTTGGTGGTGCTGTAGCGAAACCAGCCGGTCGCGGCGGAGAAGTTGGGGTTGGCAGAACCATTCAACGTCGCGGTGGTGGAGGTGACCGCGGTGGCGGCGCTGGTGGTGACGGTGGGCACCACCGCCGTGGTGGTGAAGGACAGCACCGAGCCGAAGGCCGTCCCGGCGGCGTTGCTGGCGATGGCGCAGTAGTAGTACGTCGTCGCCGGATTGAGCGCCGCCACCGCGTTCGAGTACGGGGCGGCCGTTCCGCCTGCTCCGAGCGCGGTGCCCCCGGCTCCCGGCACCCGAGTTCCGAAGGCGTCGGTGCAGCTTCCTGGGTTGGTGGTGCTGTACCGGAACCAGCCCGTACTGGCGGAGAAGTTGGGGTTGGCCGAGCCATTCAGCGTCGCGCCGCTCGAAGTCACGCCCGTGGCGGCCGAGGTGGTGACGGTGGGTGCCACGGCCGCGGTGGTGAAGGACAGCACCGAGCCGAAGGCCGTCCCGGCCGCGTTGCTGGCGATGGCGCAGAAGTAATACGTCGTCGCCGGATTCAGCGCCGCCACCGCGTTCGAGTAGGGGGCGGCCGCTCCGCCTGCGCCGAGCGCGGCGCCGCCCGCCCCTGGCACCCGGGTGCCGAACGCGTCGGTGCAGCTTCCCGGGTTGGACGTGCTGTAGCGAAACCAGCCGGTCGTGGCGGAGAGGTTCGGGTTGGCCGAACCATTGAGCGTCGCGCCGCTAGACGTCACGGCCGTGGCGGCGCTGGTGGTGACGGTGGGAAGGGCAGGGGCGGTGGTCACCTCGGCGACGACGGAGTAGCCGTCAATCACCGCCCCACTGGCGTTGACCGCGCGGAAGCAGAAGGGGTTGTTGGCGGGCGCCCCGTTGTCAATCAACGAGAAGTCCCACTTGCCGTCTTGGCCCGGGTTGACGGTCGTGGAGTTGGTGAAGTTGTTCAGCTCTTCGTAACTCTGGTTGACGATGGGGTCGGCGCCGTGGGTCGGGTCGGAGGCATTGGCGGTCAACGCCGCCCCGTCGGCCGGAGCGGCGTTGTTGTTGAAGGCAATGGTGGTGGCGCCGGTGACGTCGGCGTACGTCTCTCCGGCGAACCCGGTGTCGCAGGTGCCGCTGCGCGGCGCGAACTGCAGCTTGAAGGACTGGGCGCCCGCGGTGAGGGCCCCGTCCGCGACGTGGAGGAGCAGCCGCAGCCGGAAGGCGGTACCGGTCGAGGCCAGCGTGGCGGCGGTGTTCTGCGCGGCCAGGGCGGCGCCTACATTGGTGGAGTTGGCGTTGTTGAACAGCCGGTAGCCGGACTGGGTGACGGTGACTGCCTTGAAAACCGCCCCGACCGCGGTCCAGAAATTCGCCGGGTTGATGGTCCACGTCATCGTCTTGGTTCCCGACCCGAGCAGGTCTTCGCCTCCGGTGACCGAGTTCCAGTTGTTCGGGTCGTTCCAACGTTCGGTCTGCCCCGACACGATGGACGCGACGGTGGTGTTGTCGGTCGTCATCACCCCGACGTAGAGGGCGGTCGACGCCGTGCCCACCAGGGCGCCCGAGTTGGGCGCATTGTCCGCCGCGCTGCCGACGCTCGTGGTGACGAGCGACGAGCTGACGGCGAGCCCGCTGTACTCGGCGGCGCCGAGGGCCCAACAGTTGGAAGCCACCGGCAGGGACAGCGTGATGGTGAACGGCGACCCGGTGCTGGTGTTCTCGCGGTAGTAGATGGACGCGCGACCGCTGTCGAAGGCGCCGTCCCAGACGCCATTGGTGACCGCGAGGGTGTAGGTGCCGCCCTGGTTGTCGGTGACCGAGTCGGGAGTCGTCCCGTTGTTGTCGCCGGTGACGTAGACGACGATGAGGTTGCCGGCAGCCGGTGGCGCGCTGAAGGTGATGTCGTGCAAGTAGAGGTTGCAGGCCCCGCCCGGAATGAGGCCGGCGGGAGTCTTCTGCACGAACGCGATGGCGCCAAAGCCGAGCGCGGGCATCAGC
>JAHFDQ010000220.1 GCA_023248915.1 Archangiaceae bacterium
GTCGATGTCTCGATGCAGCGCCAGGGCCGCGGTGAGCGCCGCAGGGTCGAGCTTCTTGCCGGTGAGCTCTTCGAGGTCGCGGGTGAGGCTCGCCAGTTCGGCGGCGACGAAGGCGCGCATGCTGGGGCGCCACTCGCCCTTGGGGTGCTGGTAGCGCAGGGTGCGCTTCGACCAGCCGCCGAAGTCCGGGGCGACGGTCGCCAGGCCCTGAATCGAATCGCAGGTGTGCGGGAAGAGCACCGCGTCCACCGCGCCGGCGCCGCCGCTGGCGAGGAAGGCCAGGGCGTTTCGGACGAGCGCGCACACGTAGGGCTGCAAGCGCCCCGCCGCGGCCCCGCGCGGAGGCCCGGGAGGCCCCCACAGCTCGACCGCCAGCACGCCCATCGCGGTGAGCAATTCCTTCGGGTAGTGCACCGGGAGGGCAGCCACCGCCTTCCGGCCGTGGTCGCGACGCTGGGCCTCGATGTAGCCGGTGCGCATTCACTGCTAGATAGCGCAGTCGGGGCGGGTTGTGCCGCCCGGCGAGGCAGGCAAGTGACGGGTTTGGGTCTGGTGGCGGCCGCGGCGGTGCTCTGGGGAACCTGGGTGCTCTTCCTCCGGCCGGCCGGGCTCGAGGGCCCCCAGAGCGCCCTGGTGGCGCTGGCCGTCATGGCCCTGCCCGCGCCCTTCGTCTTCCGGCGCAAGGCGTTCGCCGACCGGGGGGCCGTGGCAGCGCTCGCTGTACTCGGTGTGGCCGACGCGGCGAACGCGGCGCTCTTCTTCGGGGCCTTGCAGCGCGGGCCGGTGGCGGTGGCGGTGCTGACGCACTACCTGGCTCCGCTGTTGGTGGTGCTGGTCGCCCCGTGGGTGGCGCGCGAGCCCCGGTCGCTGAGGGCGCTGGCGGCGGCGCCGGTCGTCCTCGCCGGGCTGTCGCTGGTGCTGGGGTTGACCAGCACCGCGCCGTGGCCGCTCGAGACGGCAGCGATGGGTGCAGGGAGCGCCGTCTTCTACGCGGCCCTGGTGTTCGGCTTCAAGCGCGCCGGGCGTTCGTTCTCGCCGCTGGCGATAACGGCGCTGCACGCGCCCGTCTCGGTCGCGGTACTGCTCGCCGTCTTCGGAAGGGCGGCCCTGCCCCAGGGGTTTTCGCCGGGAGTCGCCTGGGTGGCGGTGGGAGCGGTGGTGTGCGGGCTGGGCGCGACGTCGCTGTTCAACCTGGGGCTGACCCGGGTCACCACCCAGGCCGCCGGGGCCCTCACCTACCTCGAGCCGCTGACGGCGACCGCCGTGGGAATCGTCGCGTTCGGAGAGAGGCTGAGCGCGGCGGGAGTGGCCGGGGCGGTGGTCGTCCTGGGCGCTGGGGCGTACGTGGCGATCCAGAGAGTTCCGGAGCCGACGCCGTGAAGAGGACTCCGCTCGGGCTGCACGGGAGCGCCAAGCGCGCCCGCATGCTCAGAAGGAGAGGGACACCGGTCGCGGTCATCCTCGCTGCTGGCGAAGGCAAGCGCATGGGAATGCCAAAGGCGATTCTCGAACACCGGCGCGGGAAGACTTTCCTGCAGGTTCTCGCCTCGACATTCTCCTCTGCCGGTTGCCGGGTGATGGCCGTCGTCGGCGCCGGCGCCGACGAGGTGCGCCGCTACCCGACGCGGGCCGCGCTGGTGAAGAACCCCGGCTGGCCAGACGGCCAATTCTCTTCGGTGCGCGTCGGCCTCTCCGCCGCGCTGCGCCTCGGAGCTCCGGTCGTGCTAGTGCACCCGGTGGACCTGCCCGGAGTGCGCGCGAGCACCGTGCGAGCCGTGCTGGCCGCGCTCGCCGGCCACGAGGGCGCCGTGCCCGAACTCAACGGAATGCCCGGCCACCCGCTGGCCCTGACCCGAGCGGCGGCGGCTCGGGTGCTCGCAATGGCCGGCGCGGCTCACCTCGAAGCGGCCCAACGCTCGCTCGACATCGTGCGGGTGCCGGTGAGAGACGCTGCGGTGGCCGTGAACCTCAACACGCCTGAAGCCTACGAGCGGGCGCTCGGGTTTTCGCCGCGTTCGGCTCCGCTGAAGCCACGCCCCGAGTGAGCTGTCAGGCCAGATTCCGCGGAGCGCGCTGTTGCCTGGGCGCACCAAGCTCGGAAGTGCGCGAGTTTGTTGAGGTCAGTCGGACGCCGGGGCCCTGGGCGACCGCGAAATTGTCTGGCCTGACGCCCGGGCGTCAGGCCAGACGAAAATGCCAAGTCTCCCGGCGGCCGCTCGGGACGAAGCCTCGTGATTGCCTGGGTTTGACGTCGGCGGCGTTCGATGCCCACGTTCTTGGCCGACCATCTGGCCTGACAGTGACTGCCTCGAGTTGGCCCATTGCGTACAGGAGCATGCGGCCGAGCGGGCAATCGCGATTCGCGTTCGGCTCCGAGCGTCGTCGCGGACGATTCCGCTTCGAGTGGCGTGCAGGTCAATTCGCCGCGGGCGTATTTTCCGGCGGTGGCGAACTCGACGCGTCGAACTCGTAGCCCAACTCGACGTCGATGGTGAAGCCGAACGAGTTCTCGTACCGGTGCACGTTGGTGTCCATGCGGAACGTCTTGAAGGCCCGCCCGTTGACGAAGAGTATCGGCAGGATTTTCAGCCGCGCGCCGGCGAAGAGGATGCTGCGGTTGTCGATCTGCCCCAGCTCGCTGACGTCGGTGAAGCCGCGCTTGTAGTACGAGCCGAAGAACTGCAGGAAGTCGACGGCGGGCACTTCGAGGTGGGCGACCAGATTCTTGGCGGCGGTGTCGCTGGTGCCCTCGGCGGCGACGGTGACGCCGATGCCTCCGCGAATGCCCCACGAGCCCTCGAGGTAGTAGCCGAGGCGCTGGGGCCGGCTGCCCGACATCACGTCTTCGTACCGGGTCAGGTACTTCTCGACGCCGTCCACCGGTGGCAGCACCCGGCTGACGTAGCGGTCGACCTCGTAGAACGTCCCGAAGTAACCGGGCACGTACTTCGAACCCAGCGACTTCAATTCGGCCACTGCCCGAAACGCGTGCACCGTCGTCTTGCCCGCGTTGAAGCGGCCCAAGAGGCCGACCGTCAGGCCCGCGTCGCCCCCTTGCAGCATCGAGTAGTCGACGTAGGGCTTGATGTCGACGTGCGGCGTCTTCACCACCTTCACCTCGGCGTCGAGGCCGTAGAGCGCCACCAGCCCCCGCTTGGCCGCGAGGTGAATGCCGTCGGTGTCGAGCGTGCGCGCGCCGTTGTCGTAAATGAGAGACATGGGCGCGTAGGTGTCTGCCGCGGCGGTCACGCCCACCGACAGCGATTTCGTGTACAGCGAGTCGATGAACGCCAAGGGCTTCACGAAGCCAAGGCCGCTGACCACGTTCCACCGGACGATGTCGTTGGTCAGAAGCTCGACGCCACCGTACGTGCCGTAGGCGTCGACCTGCGCCGAGACGTGCGTCAAGTCGACGTCGATGTTGGGGGCGTAACGACGCACCACGGCGCCGTGGCCAACCGACGACGCGTACCGCTGGCCGATGTTGACGTAGAGGTGGTCTTCTTTCCGGCCGTAGGTGACGTACTTGAGCAGCTTGGCGAAGTCGGCCGGCTGGGCGTAGTCCACCTTGCGCAATTCCCACATTCCCTGCAGCGGGTCGCCCACGCCGGACGTGGCCTTTCGCAAGTCCACCAGTTGGAAGTGAAGCGGCACTCCGACGCCGATGGCGAGCTTCCGGTCGAGGAGGCGCAGGTCCACCTGGGGTTCGAGCAGCAGGTAGTAGACGTCGCCGATGCGGTCGAGGCCGAGGGACACTCCGATGCGGTTCTTCTTGGTGGTCACCCGGTCGCTGCCGAGGAACACCGACAGCTCGCCCTTGACGAAGTCCTGCTGAGGGACGACGCGCTCGTGGTCACCCGAGGCCGCGACTCCGGGGGACTCGGGAGCCGTCACCAAAGGCGGTTCGGCGGCGCCCTCGCCTGCCGGGGCGGTGCCGCCCCCTTCCGGCGGAGGCGCCGCTTCGAGCAGAGGCACGGTGGACGCGCTGGGGTCGGGCGTCGGCGAGGCGCCAGGAGCTGGGGTGGCCGAAGGGCCCGCGCTGTCCGGCGATGGAGTGGTCGAGCCGTCTCCGGCCTGACCGCGTTCACCCTGCGCCGCCATCGGACCCGCGCTGGCGGCGCAGGCCAACCACAGGAGCACGACCGGCATCTTCTTTGTCTCCTCGGGCGACTACGCCCCGCAGGGGTCGAAGTTCGAGACGAAGGCGCGCATCGAGGCCTCGTCGGCGACGGTGCCCTTCAAGTCCAGGTCCTTCGCGGGGGCGGTGGGACTGGGGTCTTCGCCGAACCAGATGCCCACCCGCATCTTCTGGTCGGTCGAGCAGTCGAACAGCATCATCGTCTGCAGCCCCTTCGCCTTACCCTGCCCGGTGTCGGTGTCGCCGCGGTTGGCGACGTAGAGCAACTTCTTGCCGGCGAGGTCGAGCGCGCCCCGCTTCAGCGTCTCGCGCACGTCCATGTTGACGGTGGCCTTCTTCAGGCTTCCGGCGTCGTCGCTCTTGCCCTCGAAGTAGTCGCGCAGCTTGTCGCGGTCTTTGTCCGGCGAGATGACCTTGAAGTACAGGAAGCCGCGCTTGTCGAAGCCCTTGATCTCGCCCGAGGCGTCGGGGGCCTTGTCGGACAAGAGGGCCATGTCCATCACCATCGGCACCGAGACGCTGATCGACGCGAAGTAGCCGGGCGGCAGCGCCTGGGCGTTGAGAATCTGCTTGGCCCGGGCGGTGCGCGCGGCCGGGTCTTTCATGTCGGCGGTGAAGCCTTCCACCTTGTCCTTGATGACGTAGCCGACCAGCACCACCCCGAGAATGCTGAGCAGCACCAGGGCGCCGCAGCCGCAGCCGACGTACACCCAGGGAGACCGCTTCTGCGCTGGTTGGTCCATGCCCCCACGATGCGCGAGCGGCGCGCCCGAAGGCAACGCCTTTCGTGCGAGCTAGGGCAACGGCGATTGGATGACGTAGTAGATCGACTCGAAGTAGGTATTCAGCGCGTTCAGCAACTGGACCAGGAAGGGCCAGCCGACCGTCCCGACGCCGAGTAGCACCGCGCTGACGGTTGCGTACTCGACCGTCGACTGTCCCCGCGCGAGCTTCTTTCGTTTCGCGGTGCTCATGGTGACCTCTACCCTCGCTGCGTCATCGAAACGTAGACCTGAACCCCGTCGGAAGTTGGCGCGACCCGGATGACGGCGCTGGCCACCGACGTCCCCCGGCTGGCTTCCACGCGCGTCTGGGTCGGGTCCGTCGTCGTGACGCTGCGAACCTGCCAACCCTTCTCCAGGAAGCCCTTCCTGTAGAACTCGACCACGTCGGCGACGGTGCCCCCGGGCACCTGGGCGACCAATGAGTACTGCGCCGCGCTCTCTTGGCCGAGCTTGAGCACCATCGTGCCGGTGGCTTCCTTCGGGTGAGGCAGCGACTCGGGCACCTCGGGCGTCCCTTCGGCCAGCCCGGCCATCTTCCCCGCGGACGGAAACACCATCGTCTCGCCACCCTGGGCCATCGCCGAGATGAGGTGGACCTCGTCGTCCTTCGGGTCCATGTAGCCGACGTAGCCCGAGCCCGGGCCGTACCTCTTCTCGACGACGGGCAGGCCGGCCTTCTCGAAGGCGTCGCGATAGAACCCGAAGACCTCGTCGATGGAGTCGTGGGTCGAGAACCAGGCCACCGCTATGGGAGCCCTAGCGCCGAGATAGTCGGCGGCGACCGCTTCGGGGACCGCGCCCTTGTAGGGAGGCAGGTTCTGGGTCGCGCGCCGGACGACTTCCTGCGACGCCACGGACGGCCCGGAAACGTTCTCTTCCTCGACGCCCAGCTCGGCCTCGGTCGGCGCGCTGACGAGCGGTTCCTCCGGGTCTTCCTGGGAATTGCGCTCCCAGGCATACCCCCCCAGGCCGCCGATGGCGGCGACCAAGGCGAGGACGGCGGCGATGCGCCACCCGGGGTTGGGTTTGCGCGGGGTCAACAGCTCTCCGCATCTTTGCAGCCCAGGTAGTGGTTCTTGCGTTCCTGGTACGTGCGTTTGTACTCGTCGGATTCTCGGTCGAGCCAGGGGACATTGAAGTAGTTCTCGCTCTTGCCTTCCTGGTTGATGGGGTGTTTGAACTCCGGGGTCGTCGTCACCGACAGCCGGGGTTCGGTCACTTCCGTCTGGCCGGGCACGCCCGGGCTGAGCAGCTCGACCTTGACCGCGGTGATGTACGCGTCGGCAGCGGGTTCGAACACCTTCGAGAAATTGTTGCTGGTGTAGACCGTCTTCATCCGGGCATGAAACTCGGGCGCGCTGCCCGTCTTGTCCGGGTCAGCTTCTTGGTCCTTGTTGACGGCCCACGAGTCGGAAACGACCCCGAACCGCTCTTCCTCGAGGTAGTAGGCGTTGGTGCTGCCGCCGTCGATGGAGTTCGTGTGTACGGACTGACCGCTCTTTCCCCAGTTCTCCTTGGACAACTCTCCGTCCTGGCCACTGGAACCCGTGTACTGGGAGAACTCGGGCAAGAAGACTCTTGGTAGGAGGTAGTTCTCGACGATCTCCTTTCCGCTGCAGACGACGAGGCCGCCGTTGGGGTCGTGGGTTTCTTGGTACGAGCCGTACAACTTATTGCCGCTCGCGCCCACCTCAATTTGCGGCTTTCCACAAGTGATCTGCTTCGCGTTGCCGTTCAGCCAGCAGACGTGCGAGATCATCGACGTGTGATGGGTTTCCCCGCTGCAGTCGGGTGAGTCAGACTCGCCGTTGAAGCTGTCGATGCCCGACTCGTGGTCGCAGTACATGAGCCGCGCGTGGTGCTGAACGGCGACCAGGTAGTCCGTCTTGTTGCCTTGCGCCTCAGGGTTGAAGTTCTGGGTGGTGAAGTCCCACGGCGTCGACAGCACCGCTTCCTGGAGGTCGAGCCGGTACCTGAGGAGATCGTCCATGAAGAGCGAGTACATGAAGATGGGCACGATGAAGATCATGCTGATGGCGGTCTCGACCGCCGCTGCACCCCGCTGGTTGCGCGCAAGTTTCATCGGGCGCCCCTACATCGGCATGTCGTCATAGGTCGAAAGCTGAACGGCGTCTGAGTTGCCGGCGGCGGTCAGGACCTTCTCGGCTTCCTTCGGGAAGAAGGCGTTCAGCTTGGCGCGCCAGTAGGGGTTGAAGAAGTTCGGGTGCTCGGTCCAGTCGCCCAGGCGGTGGTAGTAGACGAAGGCCTTCGAGAAGCCCGCGCCCTCCTTGGCGGCGAGCTCGACCGTTCCCGTGCCCTGTTCGCCGTCCTTGAACCTGACGCGGGCGTCCTTGTTGAGCTCCCACGGCCCTTTCTGGACGTTGCCCCACCGGAGAGTCTGAGTGACGTAGCTGTAGACGTTCGGCTGGCCAAACTCGGGCTTGTGCTGAGAATCGGCGCGGAACTTCATGAAGCAGTCGCCTTCGAAGCTGCAGGGCAGCCCCGTCTTCTCCGACTTCACCCCGGTGAAGCTCTTGTGCTGACCTGAATGCGCGGCGCCCGGGGTGTGCTTTCCACCGCTGGCGCTCGAGTACACCTCGGCCTTGTACCCGGTGGCCCAGATATCGGACTTGTGCACGTAGTAGGTGATCAGCGTCCCACCGTGCTCGTCGGCGCCGATCACCTTGCCGGTATCGGAAGGACTCGAGCCGCTCTCCAGCTCGCTTTGGGTGGCGTTCTCTATCGTCTTGGCAGTGCCGACGAGTGAGGTGGGCAGAGAGGCACCCGGGTTGGGGATGTCCTTCATCAATTCCTTGAGAAACATCGGGGACAGTTGCCCGAGGCCCATGCCTTCCCGGTTCGCGGCCCACTTGGTTCGAGTGGCATTGACTATCTCGGTCATCAACTTCGCGTGCGTGGTCGGGTCGGTGGTGCCTGCCCTGCCGGCGCACGGCATGCCGTCAATGGCGCAGATGTACTCGATCGCGTTCAGCGCGCCCACGGCGTCCTTGAGCTTGTTCGAGCGGGGGGCGTTCTGCTTCCTGATCCGATCGAGCTCGGAAGAGCTGCCTGACCTGACCGCGTCCACGGTGTCTTTGTAGATGGCGAGCTGCGACCGGTGAATGTCATTCACCATCTGCTCGAGCGACAGGATGACCGCGTTGAAGCTCGACTCGAGCCCCTTCACCTTCTTGCCGTACTTGCTGGATGCATCACCGTACTTGCTGGCCTTACCCAACGCTCCGATCAGGTGAGGAACGTGAGGGCACCCGGCCACGCACCCGGGGTAGCAGCACCAGGCCTTGTGAACCCCCAACTCATAGACAATCGCGATCATGACCATGTTGTGCTGGCCGGCAGACATCATGTCGGCAGTAACTGACGCCGCGGCGTGGTAGGCGTGAATGCTGTTCATGGCCGAGAACGCGGCCGCTTGGGCCCGGTTCGACGCGGCGTAGTAGTTGAACGACCGCGCCTCGACGATGGCCATCGAGTAAGCCAGCGCGTCGGAGTGCTGCTGAAGCCGAATCTTCTCGTGGAGCGCCTGGCTCAGGTTGAACGACAGCATCAGCATCAAGGCCAGGACGAGCATCGACACCGCGGCCAGGGCCAGGGTCTGGCCCCGCGGACTCGGGCGGCGCGCGCCTAGTAGTGGAACGGGAAGAGACACAGGTTGTCCGATGGAATCTCGGCCTTGTTGACGTAGATGTTCGACTGCATTCGCATCGTGTACGTCGCCCGAATCGGGATGACGTAGATCTTCTTGTTCTCGGCGAGTCGTGCGTACGCGGGGTCCTTGAACGGGGGCACCGTTCCGGTGGGCGCCCCCTTGACCGCGAGGCGGAGCGACTCGGGGATCACCTGATCCAGAGCAGCCCGGTGAATGACCCAGTTCGCGAAGGGAATGGGCATGCGGTAGTTGAAGGTGACCTGCACGCGCAGCTTGGTCCGCTCACTGTCTTGCCAGCTACCGCCCGAGGCGACGGCGGGGTCGTCGAAGTCCACCTCGCCGGCGTTCGGCTTGAGCCACCCGCGCAGCGGCCCGCAGATGGTGACCGCGGCGTACTTCAGGTCCTCCCCGGGCTCGAGCTTGTTGTCCTTGATGCCCTTCACGCGATTCCACTTGGTGCCGTAATCGGTGGCGCCCGCAACCGGGATGATCGCCTCGGCGCCCCCTCCGGCGGGCTCGCTCACCATCGGCAGGAGCACGGCCAGGGCCGCGTCTTCCATCGCCTTCACGCTGGCATTGTGAATCGACCCCGCCCGGGCGGCCTTGTACGCGGCGAACTTCGTGAAGAGCCGCGCCTGGTG
>JAHFDQ010000637.1 GCA_023248915.1 Archangiaceae bacterium
CACCCTGGCCCGCCGCCGCGAGAAGTCGGCCACCGCGCTCTGGGCCGAGGCCGTGGTGCGCGAACGCCGGGGCGAGGCCGCCCGCGCCGCCGAGCGGTTTCTCGCCCTGTGCGAGCTGTCCCGGAAGAACCAGGAAGAGGTGGGCGCCTTCTTCGCCGCCGAGTCGGCCACCCGCGCAGCCCGCGACCAGGCCCCGCAGATGGCCGTCAAGGCCCTGCACGAGCTGCTCGGCCTGCGCCCAGACCACCTGCCGTCGCTGAAGGCCCTGGCCCGCGCTTCCGACCAGGCGCAAGACCGCGCCGGCGCCATTCGCGCCTACCGCCGCATCTCGGCGCTCGCCCGCGACCCGGCCGACGCCGCCGAGGCCCACGTGCACCTGGCCCGGCTGTGCGCCGTCACCGAGGACGACGTCGCCGGTGCCCGGCTGCACTGCGAGGCCGCGCTGCGGCTGTCGCCCGACCACCCCGACGCGCTCTACCAACTGGGTGAGCTCTGCCACCGGAGCGGCGAACACCTGCGCGGCATCCGCGCCCTCGACCGGCTGCGCGAAGTGGCGCTCGGCCGCCACGAAGTCGACCGCATCGGCCGTGCCAACCTCCTCGCCGGGCAGATTTGGGAGAGCGGCCTCGGCCAGCACGAAAACGCGCTGTTGCGGTACCGCGAGGCGGTGGCGCTGTTGCCCGCTGAGCCCGAGCCGCTGTACTTCGCAGCCCGCGCCGCCGAACACCTCGACAAGCTGCAGGAAGCGCTGGCCGGCTACCAGCAGTGCATCGAGTTGGCCGGCCCCGGGCCGCGCACCGAAGAGATTCGCAAGGCCGCCCACCTGTCGCACCACGCCCTGGCGCGGCTGCACCGCACCAAGCTGGGCGACCCCGCCCGGGCGCGCGAGCACCTGGAAGGCGCGCTGGCGCTCGACCCGTCCGACATGGCGGCCATCGAAGAGCTGATTCCGTACTTCCGCGCCACCGGCAAGGCCGCCGAATTGGCCGACGCCTGCGAGAAGGCCGCCGCCGTCACCGAAGAGCCCGCCCGCCGCGCCGCCTTCTGGGCCGAGGCCGGCGACCTCTACCGCGGCCGCCTGGCCAAGCCCGAGAAGGCCGAACGGCTGCTGGCCTCGGCGCTCGAGGCCGACCCGAAGAACCGCGCCGCGCTCGAGGCGATGCTGGCCCTGGCCGAGGGCCGCCGCGACGGAGGCCAGCTCTGCGCCTGCCTGACGGGCCTCGCGGAAATTTCCGCCGACCCGAAGGACCGGGTGCGCTACCTGCGCCGCTTGGCCGTCGCCGCGCGCGACCTGACCTTCGACCTCGAGCTGGCGGCGTCTTCGATTACCCAGGTGCTCCAGCTCGAACCCGACGACCTGCCGACGCTCGGAGAACTTTGCGGCCTGCAGCGCCGCCGGGCCGACCTGTCGGGGCTGGCCCAGGCGCTCGAGGCGCGCGCCCGCGTCGCCGAGGCGCAAGGGGACAAGCGGCTCGCCGCGGCGGCGCTGCGCGAGCTGGCCCAGGTGCTCGAGGCCCGGCTCGGCCGGGTGGGCGAGGCCCTCGTCGCCCTCGAGAAGGCGGCCCGGCTGGCGCCCGACCCGGCCGTGTTGCTCGACCTGGCCAACCTGTCGATACGCTGCGAGCGGCCGCAGAACGCCCGGCGCGCCCTGGAAGACCTACTGGCCTCGCTGCCCCGCCACGCCGCGCCCGAGCGGGTGGCCGAGGTGCGCGCCCGGCTGGGCCGCGCCTGCGAGCTGGTCGGCGACCCCGAGGCCGCGAAGGGCCACTACGCCGCCGCCTTCCCCCTGCGTCGGCTGGACGACGAGCTCGCCACGCGGCTCGAGGCGCTGTACCAGGAAGCGAACCAGGGCCGCGAGCTGACCGAGCTGTGGGCCGCCCGCGCCCAGGCGCTGTTGGCCGCCGACCGCACCGCCGACGCCGCGCCCCTGTTCTTCAAGAGCGCCCAGGCGCTGCTCGCCCAGGGCGACGCCGGGGCCGCCATCCTGAGGCTGACCGCCGCGCTCGACGCCGCTCCCGCCGGGCCCCTCGCCGGGCCGGTGCTCGAGGCGATGGCCGAGCTCGAGCAGAACCGGGGCGAACGGCTCGAAGCCGCCAAGCTATGGGCCCGCCGCGCGCAGATGCTCGGTGGCGAGGCTTCCGCTGGGCGCATGCTGTACCGGGCCGCCACCCTCGCCGCCGGGTCGCCGCGCGAGGAAGGGTTCCTCGCCCAGGCGTTGGCGGCGGACGCGGCGCTGGTGCCCGCCCGGGTGCGGCGCGCCGAGCTGCTCTTCGAGAAGAACCCCCTCGCGGCGCTGGAAGACCTCGAGGTGGCCCTGGCCGCTCCCGCGCCGGCCGCCGAGGGCGCCCCCGCTGGCGACACCGCGACCGGCAGCCTGGGCGGGCAGGACCGCCTGGTGCTCACCCGCCGCGCCGGCATCGCAGCGCTGCGCGCCGGGTCGGCCGAGACGGCCCGGAAGTACCTGGCGCTGTACGCGGCTGAGCGCCCCGACGACCTGGAAGTTTCCCGCGAGCTGCTGTCGCTGCACCGGAAGGCCGGCGCCAAAGAGGCGCTGTGCGACCTGTTGGGCGACGTCTGGCTTCGGCTGCCGCCCACCGAGGGCGTCAAGGCAAGGCGCGAGCTGGCCGAGCTGTCGCTCGAGCTCGGCCGCGGCGAGGCCGCCGTCGAGGCGCTGCGCCAGGTGCACGCCGACGACCCGGCCGACCTGTGGGCGGCCCGGAAGCTGCTCTCGCTGTTGCCCGAGACGCCCGAACCCGGCGCCGCCGAGACCGAACGGCTCCTGCTGCTCTCCACCCTGGTCGGCCAGGCCACCGGCGACGAGCGCGCCGAGCTGCTCTCGCGCCGGTCGCGGCTTCACCGCGCCGCCGGCCGCCTCGACGCCGCCCGCGCCGACCTCCACGACGCCGCCGCCGCGGCCAGCAGGCCCGGAGGGTTGCTGCGCGAGCTGGCGCTGGCGTGGCGCGAGGCGAAGGACCAGGCCGGCGAGCTGGCCGCCTGGAAGATGGCGGTGGCACGAGAACCGACGCTCGGGGGCGAGGCGGCGGGCCGGCTGCTCGAGCTGGCCGCGGCGCGCCTGTCGGCCGGCGATGTCGAACGCGCGCGCGACGGCTTCGCGACCGCGGCTTCGCTGCCGTTGTCCGCCGCCGACCGCTGCGAGGCCTTCTTCGGGCTGGC
>JAHFDQ010000638.1 GCA_023248915.1 Archangiaceae bacterium
CGCCACCGCCGCCGCCGCCGCCGCCGCCGCCGCCGTCGGTGGTACTGCTCACTGTGCCGATGCACCCGAAGGAGATCGTCACGAGCACTGCGACGGCAATGAAACGCATGGGTCCGCTCCCCGGCATCATTCCGGCGGCGATGATACGCCACGTTGCACTTCCGCCGGCACGGTGGGCCGAGCTTCCGGAGGACTCCTCCGAGCCTGCCCCCTGACGCGCGGCCGGGATTGAGGTAAGTCGCGCCCATGGACGAGCTGGCCTCGAAAGTCTCGGCGGCGTTCGCCGACCGCGCGCTGCTCAAGCAACCCGGCTACGCCGAGGCGGTTCGCGAAACCGTCGCCCGGCTCGACCAGGGCCGGCTGCGCGTCGCCGAGAAGGGCCCGGCCGGCTGGACGGTCAACACCTGGGTGAAGGAAGCCATCCTCCTGTACTTCGCCGTGTCCGAGATGAAGGTGATGGCCGACCCACCCTTCGAGTTCCACGACAAGGTGCCCCTGAAGTCGGGGCTGGCCGCCGCCGGAGTCCGGGTGGTGCCCCCGGGCACCGTGCGCTACGGCGCCTTCGTCGAACCGGGCGCGGTGGTGATGCCGGGCTACGTCAACATCGGCGCCTACGTCGGCACCGGCACGATGGTCGACACCTGGGCCACGGTGGGCTCGTGCGCCCAGGTGGGGCGTAACGTGCACCTGTCCGGTGGCGTGGGGCTGGGCGGAGTGCTCGAACCGCCGTCCGCTTCCCCCGTCATCATCGAGGACGGCTGCTTCATCGGCTCGCGCTGCGTCGTCGTCGAAGGCGTGCTGGTGGAAGAAGAGGCCGTCCTGGGCGCCAACGTCGTCCTCACTGCTTCCACCCCAATCATCGACGTGACCGGGCCGACCGAGGTGGTGCACAAGGGCCGGGTTCCTGCGCGCAGCGTGGTGATTCCGGGGTCGCGCGAGAAGAAGTTCCCCGCCGGCAGCTACCACGTCCCCTGCGCCCTCATCATCGGCTTGCGCACGGCCAGCACCGACAAGAAGACGTCGCTCAACGCCGCCCTCCGGGACTTCGGAGTCCAGGCGTGAGCCTCGGAGACAGGCTGACGGCGCGGGCGCTCGAACTGTGCCGGGTGCCCAGCCCCACCGGGCAGGAACGCGCGCTCGCCGACCGAATCGAGGCCTGGGCGCGAAACCTGCCCGGGCCGGTCCCCGTCTTCCGGCGCGGCCACTCCCTGGTGGTGGGGACGCTGGACGACTCGCGGCCCTCGGTGGTCCTCGGCGGCCACCTCGACACGGTGCCCGAGCACGAGTCGGCCGGCCCGCCCCGCGTCGAAGGAGACCGCCTGGTCGCGCGCGGCGCCTCGGACATGAAGGGCGGCCTCGCGGTGATGATGGAACTGGCCGAGGCGCTGCCTCGCCAGGGGCCGGCGCTGAATGCGCTCTACCTCTTCTACGAAGCCGAGGAAGGGCCCTACCGCGAAAGCGGCCTCGGCCCGCTCTTCGAAGCGCTGCCAGGGCTGGCGAAGGCGAAGCTCGCCGTCATGCTCGAGCCGTCCGACGGAGCGGTGATGGTGGGCTGCATGGGCACCTTGCACGCCAGCCTGTGCTTCCGTGGCAAGACCGCGCACTCGGCGCGCCCCTGGCAAGGCGACAACGCCATCTACCATGCCGCGCCGCTGCTCGCCGAGCTGGCCGCGCGGCCGCGGCGCGAGGTGCAGGTGGGCGGGCTGACTTTCTTCGAAGTGATGACCGTCACCACGGCGGCGGGGGGCCGCGCGCGCAACGTGGTGCCCGACCGCTTCGAGCTGAACCTCAACTACCGCTTCGCGCCGGGCAAGTCGCTCGGGGCGGCCCAGGCCGAAGTCGAGGCGCTCGTCGCCGGGCGGGCCGAAGTCGAATTCGTCGACCTGGCTCCGTCGGGGCGGGTCTGCGACGACAACCCGCTGGTCCGGCAGTTGCTCGCCGCGACGGGCCGGCCGGCAAGGCCGAAGCAGGCGTGGACGGACGTGGCGCGCTTTTCCGAGCTGGGAGTCGACGCGGTCAACTACGGCCCGGGAGAGACGTCGCAGGCGCACCAAGAGCACGAGAGCGCCCCGGTGGCCACCTTCGTCGAGGCTTACCAGACGCTCGCGGCCTTTCTTTCCGCCCCGTCGCGCGCGTGAGGAACTTCCTGGGACAGGCCGCCGCCACTTGCCGCCGTTTCGACCCGGGGGCTACCCTGCGCGCGCCATGAAGAGACTCTCCCCGAATCGCCGCCAACTCCTGAAGGGCAGCTTCGCCGTGGTCGCCGGTTCGCTCGCCGCCCAGGCGTGTGGCGACAAGCACCTGGTCGGAGCCGGCGAGGACGAGACGCTGGACGGTGGAGGCGGAGAAGCGCCGGACGCGGGCGCGCCGCCCGAGGTCGACGCCGGGGCGGACGCGGGCGTCGACGGCGGCAGCGTCACCCCTCGGCCCACCACCACGGCGCGCTCGCGAATCCAGGGGCTGCTGCCGTCCGAGCCGCAGCCCGACACCTTGAAGACGCTCTGGGGCGTCACCCGTTCCATCGGCGGCGACGCGCACATCCGCATCGACTTGCTCGACGTCGACGCCACCGCCGGGACGGCGACGGGCGCGCCGGCCTCGCTCCTCTACCTGGCGCAGGTCACCGACATCCACATCATCGACGAGGAGTCGCCGTCCAGGACCATCAACCTCGACACGCTGGCCAGCGCCGCCTGGCGTTCTCAGGAATCGTGCTCGGCCCAGGTGCTGGACGCCATCGTGCGCAAGCTGCGCGCGCTCGACGCCGTCCGGCCGCTGGACTTCACCCTCTTCACCGGCGACCTGGTCGACAACAACCAGCAGAACGAGCTGGACTGGTTCGTGAAGGTTTTGGAAGGAGGCGCGCTCCAGCCGAACTCGGGCGCGCTGGAAGACCCGGTGCCCGGACCGGACAACGATCCGCACGACGCCTTCCAAGCGTTGGGCATGGGCACCATCCCCTGGTACGCGGTGACGGGAAACCACGACCTCTTGATACAGGGCAACCTCGGCCGGGGCCCGGTGGTCGCCTACTCGCCGGTGACCGGCGACCCCACCCGCGGCAACGTGGGCGCGCTCGACCTGGGCCGAGTCAATCCGCCGGCGTGCAACCCCATTCCCGCGGACGAGGCGCAGGCGCCTCCCCGGTGCATTCCCATCTTCCCGAGCG
>JAHFDQ010000639.1 GCA_023248915.1 Archangiaceae bacterium
GCCAGACGGTCGAGCCCCAGGCGCTGGCCGCGGCCTTCTCGCTCATCGGCGACGACGCGCGGGCCCTTCCCCTCTGGGAATTGGCGGCGCATGACGGCGACCCCACCCTGCTGCACGAGTGGGCGGGAGCCCTCATCCGCTTGGGCCGCATCGGCGACGCGAAGCGCCTGAAGGTCGACCTTCCGGCCGCGTACCGCTGCGCCGAGCGGGTCGCCTTCGTGCGCGGCGACTTCGAGGCGGCCGCCCGGTTGGGAGAGGACGCGCTCGGAATCGCGCCCAGCCCTGAAGTGGCCTACGACGCCGCCTGCTCGCACGCCAGGGCGGGCCACGAAAAGGACGCGCTCCGGTTGCTCGAGCGCGCGCGGGAGCTCGGCTTCACCGACGCGGCCCACGCAGCGGCAGACCCGGACCTCGCCTCGGTGCACGGCGAGAGCTTCACCGCCTGGCTGGGGCGGCTAAGCTCGGCGTAGCCGGCCGCGCTCTCGCCTCCAGGCCCGACTTGCTGCGATCGCACCTCAGGTGCAGTATCTTGTCGTCGTGATTTCGCGCACAACCGGACACCGAAAGACGAGCCCCGCGAAGAAGTCCGAGCGGCGGCTCACTAGGCGACCAACCAAGGCGCAGTTGGCCAAGAAGCGCCTTGTCGCCGCCCAGCGCGTGGCCATTGCCGATCAGGCTGCCAGGAAGGCGGCGCGAGACCTCGTAGGGCTCGGTCCCACCGCGTTCGGGCCGTTCGACTGACGGATGCCCCGGCGCTTCGTCCTCGACACCAACGTCTTCCAGTATGGCGTGTCGCACCCGGGTTGGTGGGACGCAAACGTTGCTCGCTTCCACCCGTTGAGCTACTCGGCGGTCGTGCTGAGCGAGTTGCGCCGGGCCGCCCGCACCGATGAGGCGGTTGAGCGCTTCGCAACGTTGGAGCGCCTCGCGAAGCCGTTCGTGGTGGCGCCCAGCAGCGCCGATTGGCTCTTGGTCGGCTCGTATCTGGCAACCCTGTTTCCGGCGAGTCGCAAGGAGCCCTCACGCGAGGCGCTTCACTTTGTCCGCAAGCAACAGAACGACGCGCTCATCGCAATTTCCGCGTGGCGGAATGGTCACGTCGTCGTGACCTGCGACAGCGACCTTGGGCGCGTTTGGCAGTTCACGGGCCAATCCAAGGATCGCCTGGTACGGCTTCCGGTGCCGTAGGCCCCCCACCCGCTCGCCCCAGTCGCACCGGCCCTCAGTGCCCCGCGTCCTTCCGGAGCGGGCAGGCGGTAATCGCCCCGGACGGGTCGATGGCGTCCATGCCCGACTCGACCTTCAGCACCTTCCGCCCTTCGCCGATGACGAAGGTGACGCGCGAGGCCAGGCTGAAGATTGGCACCTTGGCGTCGTACGCCCGCACAATCTTCCCGTCGGGGTCGGCGATGAAGCGCCCGGGGGCGTCGAGGCTGGCCTTGAACCTCTTCAGGGTCTCGACGTCGTCCATCGAGATCGCGACCAGCGTCGCTCCCGCCTTCTCGAGTTCCGCGTACCTGGACCGGTACGCCTTCAGCTCGCGCGTTCAACCCGGGGTGAAGGCCTTCGGGAAGAAGGCCACGATGACCGGCCCCTTCTCCACCAGCGCTGAAAGCTTCAGCGCGTTGCCGTCGGTGTCGGTGGCGGAGAAGTCGGGGGCTTCCTGGCCGACGGCGGGGCTCGCTCCGACGAACAGCGCACCGAGGAGTGCAGGGACCATGTCCCGTCGGTAATGCCTGGGCGGCGCCCGCGCAAGCCTATGCCGCTTCGGCGAGTCGGGCCCAGAGCACTTGCGACGACTGGCGGGCCTGCTCGGCGACGACGTCGGCGTCGGCCGACAGCGCCCGGCGGTTCCACAGCCGCCACATGCCGTCCACCATCACCGACTCGACGTGGCGGGCGGACAGCCCATAGAGGAAGTGGCCGGCCAGGTTGCCTGCCGACACCGGCGTCGGCGACTTGTAGTCGAGGACGACCAGGTCGGCGCAGGCGCCCGGGCGCATCGGGCCCACCGGTTCGCCGAAGGCCTCGGTGGCGAGCCGCTGCCCGTTGGTGAGGTACTTGAGCACGTCGATGGGCTGGCCCGCTTCGAGGGCGCGAAAGTGGGCGATCTGCGCCTCGGAGAACATGTCGGCCCCGATGCCGTCGGTGCCCAGCATCGCGCGGGCGCCGAACTTTCCGGCGGGCGCGTAGCCCACCTGGTTGTTCATGTTCGAGCGGGGGTTGTGCACCAGCCAGGCTCCCGAGGCGATGACCTGCGACAGCTCGGGCCAGGACAGGTGCACCACGTGGGCCACCACCGACTTGGGGGTGAGCAGCCCGGCCTCTGCCAGCCGCGCGACCGGCGCCTCGTCGTAGCGTTCGCGGGAAAGCCGTTCGTCCACCGGGTCTTCGACGAGGTGAATGTGCAGGCCGGTGCCGGTGCCTTCGCAGGCGTGGCGCAACCCGTCGAGCGCCTCGCGCGACAGGGTGAACGAGGCGTGGGCGCCCACCATGCCGCGGAAGCGGCCGCGCGCCTTCTTCTGGAACGAGACTGTCTCGGCGAGGCCGTCCTCGCGCCCCACCGCGCCGAGGCGGTCGGTCACCTCGTAGCAGAGCACTCCGCGCAGGCCGACGTCGTTGACCCCGCGCGCGACGCGCACCAGCGAGCCGGCGATGGCCTTCGGAGAGGCGTGGTGGTCGAACACGGTGGTGGTGCCGCAGGCCAACGCGTCGAGCGCACCCAGGGTGGCCGACACCTGCACCAGGTCGAGGTCGAGCGCCTGGTCGAGCTTCCACCAGACGCGCTCCAACACCTGCTGGAAGTCCTGGGGCCGCTCGGTGGGCGGCGGCATTCCCCGGGCCAGCGTCGAATACAGGTGGTGGTGGGCGCACACCAGGCCGGGCATCACCCACTTGCGCGAGAAGTCGAGCACCTCGTCGCCGGGCTGCGGGACCAGGCCCGCGCCGCGCTCGACGATGTAGCCGCCTTCGACGCGCAGGTCGACCACCTCGGCGCACGCCGGCTCGAGCTCGATGACGGTGCCACCCTTGAGGATGGTGCCCACGCGAAAGGACGCTCCCGGAAAGCACCGACGTTACCAACCAGGCGCGTCGGCACAAGTGTCCAGCCGTGGTCCCGCTGACGGACGTCGAAGCTCAGATCAGGCGGCGGCGCTCC
>JAHFDQ010000221.1 GCA_023248915.1 Archangiaceae bacterium
CAACGCAAGGCTCGGTACCGGAGCCACGTTGCTCCTGTGGCGTTTTCCCAGGCGGGACTGAAGGGGCGCCTCACGGCGGCCTCGCACCCGCTGGTCGGTGACAGCTTCACTTCGCACATGGCGCGGGGGTTGTAGTCACCCTCGCGCCAAACCGCTAGTGCTGCAGGTAGTAGATCTCGTCCTCGATTTCCTTCTTGTCCTCGGCCTCGGGCTTCTTCGCCAGGTAGGACTTGAAGGCGCTCACCGCGTCGGCCTTCTGGCCCTTTTCCTTGAAAGCGAAGCCCAGGTTCTTGTAGGGCTCGGGCGCGCCGGGGTCGATGGCGGTCGCCTTCTTGTACCAGCCGATGGCTTCGGCGTGCTTGCCCTTCTCGGTGTAGCAGCGCGCGAGCTTGAAGTAGACCTGCTTCAGCGTCGCGTCGGACTCGAGGGCCTTGCGGTAGTGCTTGATGGCGTCGTCCCACCGCACCGCGCTGAAGTAGCAGTCGCCGATGAACGCCTGAACCCTGGACCGCTTGGGGTCGGCGCCCAGCGACGACTCGAAGTAGCGGAGCGCGGTCTCGGTTTCCCCCCGGTCGAGGAAGGCCACGCCCAGCGACTCGAGGGCATTCGCGTTCTTCGGTTCGAGCTTGACGGTCTGCTTCCATTCTTCGATGGCCTCGTTCATCCGCTTCGCGTCGCGGAAGATGATGCCCATCTCGTAGTGGTAGTCGGGCCGCCTGGGAGAGTGGTCGAGGGCGATCTTCATGCTCTCGACGGCCTGGGTGTGCTCGGACCGGCGGTTCTTCACCCGGGCCACGTAGAAGTGGGCCTCGGGGTTCGAAGGTTCCTGCGCCAGCGCGGCCAGGAGGTTGGTTTCGGCCTCGGCCAGGTCGTTGGTGTCTAGCTTCACCGCGCCCAGGGCGAGCAGGATGGGGGCCGACTTGGGGGCTTCGGCCTTGGCCTTCTCGAGCTCGGCCGCGGCGTTGGCGAGCCGGCCTTCTTTCCAGAGCACCAGCCCCTTCTGCAACCGGCCGCCCTTCAGGTGCGCGTCGAGGTCCAGGGCGCGGTCGACCTCGGCGGCGGCGGTCTCGAGCCCACCGGTCGCCAGGGCCACCTTCGACTGGCCCAGGTGGGCGTCGGGGAGATTCGGGTCGGCGGCGATCGCCAGGTCGAACTCGGTGCGCCCCTTGTCGAGGTCGCTCTCGGCGAGGGCCAGCTCTCCGAGGCCGGTGTGCACGGCGGCGTCCTTCGGGGCCTTCTTCAGGGCCGACGCGAGCTGCGGCCGGGCATCGTCGAGCCGATGCAGCCGCAGGTACATGCGGGCCAGGTGCAGGTTGGCCTCGAACAGGGCGGGTTCGGCGCTCTCGGCCCGAAGGTAGTTGCCTTCGGCTTCCTTGACGTTGTCGAGCGCGTCGTTCACCCGGCCGGCGAGGTAGGCGATGCGCCCGTTCCCCGGAAAGCGCTTCGAGGCCGAGTCGAGCTGCTTGAACGCGTCGTCCATCTTCCCGGTGGCCACCAGCGCGGTGAGGTAGCCGTCGGTGAACTCGAGGTTCTGCGGGTCGCGCTCGGTCGCTTCCTTGAAGAGCGGAACCGCCTCGGCGTACCGGCGCTGCGACAAGAGCACCTGGCCCAGGCCCGCCTTCGCGAACATCGACGAAGGGTCGAGCTTGAGTGCCTGCTCGAACAGCGCCGTGGCGTCCTTCTGGTTGAACTGCATGAAGAGCGCCTCGCCCTTCAACGCGAGCGCCCTGCCTTGCTCGGCGGGGCCGAGGAGCTGGCGGCGGCCTTCGGACAGCGCCTGCTCGACCGCGGCGGCGCCCTTCTCGGCGTTCTTCCGGCTCAACAGCTCGATGGCCGCCAGCTCGATCGCCGACATCACGTGGTTCGGGTCGGCCTTCAGCGCCTCTTCGTAGCTCTTGACCGCCAGGTCCGGTTCCTTCATCGCCTGGTAGAGGTTGCCCAGGCCGTGGTGCGCCTTGGCCGATTCCTTGTGCTTCTCGAGCACCTTCTTCAGCCCCTCGGTGGCGAGCTTGTTCTGGCCCTTGGACCCGTAGGCCTCGGCCCTGAGGAAGGCGAGCTCGACGTCGCCCTGGTTGTCGGGCCGGGCGGCGGCGTCTTCGAGCAGAGCGATGGCGGCGTCCGGGTCGTGGTTGGTGAGCGCGCCTCCGGCGAACGCCTTCACCACCTCGGTATTCTTCTTGCCGAGCATTTGAACGGCGTCGAGCGACGTGTTCGCCGTGGCCAGGTCGGCGGGCGAGACTGCGGCGTAGCGGCGCTGCAGGTAGAAGATGGCCTGGCACCAGACGGCGCGCACCTCGGGGTACTCCTTCACCTTGAGCGCAGCTGCCGCGGCGTCCCGGGCTTCCTGGTAGCTCTTGAAGGTGTCGGCCAGCAGCGCCTTCTTCGCGCGCTGCAGGTCGGCGTAGGCGCGGTCGCCCGACGACACCTTGGCCGGCAGAATCGCCTTGATGCCGAAGAAGCCGTACCGCGTCGTCGCCATGACGCTGCCGGTGACGAGGAACAGCACCCCCATGAAGGCGCCGACCATGTAGGGAATTCGCTTGCGCCAGGCGGCGGCGACCGCGCTCCGGTCGACCACGGCGACGGCGGCCATGCGGCCTTCGTACAGGCCCTTCAGCCGGTCCATCGCCTTGGACGCGTCGGGGTTCGAGCTGGGGCCGACCCCGGGCACAGCGGTGCCAGGACGAGACGGCGCTGCCACCAGGCGCTGAATGACCTCTCCGAACGCGGGGACGGTGCCGATGGCCGACCAGGTCTCGCCGTCGGGCGAGGCGTCTTCGTTGCCGAGCAGTTGGCCGTCCTCGAGCATCTTGACCACGACGCCCTCGTCGAACGGACCGAAGACTTTTCCGCTCCGGCGACGTACGTGGTACCGCTTGCCCTTGCTCTTGGGCGCGGCCTTGGCTCCGGCGGCCGCGTTGTCGATGAAGTCCAACATCTCGAGGCCGTCGGTGTTCGCCGGCACCGCCTGAGAGGGAGGAGGGGCCGACAGGTCGGCCTCGAGGTCGTCGCCGCCGGCGGACGGACGGCTGGTCGGGTCGAACTCGAGCCCGTCGCCGTCTCCACCGCCGCCCGACGCCGGGGCGGGGCCGCCTCCCAGGTCGACCTCGCCGAAGCCTGGGGCAGGGCCCTGTTCGGCGGCACCGCCGGCCGGTTCGCCGAAATCGGCCTCGAATGAGGCGCCCGACCCTTCCTCGGTGGGGGACGGGCCGGCAGGGCTCGGTAGTTGGCCCGAGTCGGCCTCGAACGCGTCGGCTCCTGCGGGGTCGCCCGCGGGGGCCGGCAGGTCGTTGAAGTCGAATGACGAAGGCGCGGCCTTGGCCGCGCGGCTCGGAGGCGGAGGAGGAGCGTCGACGAGCTCGAACCCGCCCTGGTTCGATCTGCCAGCCGGCGAGGGCAGGTCGGAGAAGTCGAGCTCGCCCCCGCCGCCGGGGGCCGGTTCGGCGGGGAACTCGGGTTCGGGTTCGCGGGCAGGTGGGGGGCGGCTCGGGCTGCGCAGCTTGCCGGGCAGCGGGACTCGGCTCGAATCGGTCGCGTCGGACCGGCCCCGGCTTGGCGGCTCGGCCGGTTCTTGGGCGTCGAAGGAGGCGTCGGCGGACTCGAAGCCGTCGCCGGGCAGGGGCACCGCGCCGGAGGCGGAGTCGCCATCGGGGGGCGGGCCGTCCACGAGGTCTGCGTCGGCGAAGTCGGTGCTGGCCGGCGCGGCCGCCTCCGAGAAATCGGCCGATCCGCCCTGTCCGGGCAGGGGAATCGCGTCGCCGGATTGCTCGGCGGGAGCGCCGAACGAATCGAAGTCGGTCGAGGTCGAGCGCAGCTCGTCTTCGACGAGGGCCTTGCCGCCGCCGACCCGGGTCGATTCCTCTTCCCAGGGAGTGGCTCCGCGCACCTTGGCCGGGGGCGCGCGCGAGATGCCGGGCAGCGGTACCGAAGGCGCGGTGGCCGCCCCGAACGGGTTCGCCGCCGGGGCCGGGGCACCCGACCCGGGCAGCGGAATCGCCGCGCCGAAGGGCGAGGTGGCGGCCATGTCGGGCCGCACGCGGGCGCCGCCCCCGGGGGCGTTGACCTGGGTGGCAGGTTCGCCCTTGACTTCCGGCGCTCGGCCCTGCGCATACGCGGCTTTCGGCACCGCCATCTGCACTACCCGCGTCGATTCCTCTTCCCAGCTCTGCTCGGAGGAGGGCCCCGGGTCGGGCGCCCCGGAACCGGGCAGCGGAATCGCCCCGGCCCCCGAAGCCGACCCGGGGAGCGGCACCGCGGCCGGCACCGCCGTCGCGGCCGCCGAGGCCTCGGCGCGAATGGGGAAGGTCGTCTGGCACTTCGCGCACTTCAGCTTCGCGCCGCCAGGCGGAATCCGTTTGTCGTCGATCTTGTAACTCGTCTGGCAGGACGGGCAGGAGACTTTCATTTCGTTCCTGGCGGGTGAGACAGGGCGCGAGGCTAACAGACGGTTCCACCTCGCGAAACCCCACTTTTCGGCGAGTTTGATGACCCGGGCCGCGAAAGCGTGCTACGTCCGCCGCCCTAGCGTATGGCCGGCCCGCCGCACGTCTCAATCGTCATCCCGGTGTACAACGAGGCGTCCATCGTCGCCTCGGCGGCGGGCGATCTCGTCGCCGGGTTGAACGAGCGCGCCCTCGACTACGAGGTCATCTTCGCCGAGAACGGTTCGACCGACTCGACCCCACAGATTCTCGGTGGCCTGTGCGCTCAGAACTCGAGGCTGCGCTGGTTTCACAGCGAGGCGCCGAACTACGGGTCGGCGCTGAAGCGCGGCATTCTCGAGGCGCGGGGCGAGCTGGTCATCTGCGACGAGATTGACCTGTGCGACATGGTCTTCTACGACGCCGCGCTGCCGCTGCTCGAGAGCCGGTCGGCCGATCTCGTGGTCGGTTCGAAGGCCGCCAAGGGGGCTTCCGACCAGCGCCCGCTGGTTCGCCGGCTGGCGACTCGCATGCACAACGGGCTGCTGCGGGTGACGCTGGGGTTTCGCGGCACCGACACCCACGGGCTGAAGGCGTTCCGCCGCGAACGGCTGTTGCCGGTCATCAACGCCTGCGTCGTCGACATGGACGTCTTCGCCAGCGAGCTGGTGGTGCGCGCCTGGCGCGAAGAGCTCGACGTGGTGGAAATTCCCGTTCAGCTGCACGAGAAGCGGCGGCCGTCGGTGCACCTGTTCCGCCGGGTGCCGAACGTGCTCAAGAACGTGGCCAAGCTGGTGTACGTCATCCGCGTGCGCGGCGGTTGACCGGTGGGGCTGGCCTCGGTCACGGTCGACCTCGACTCGCTGGCGCACTACTGCCGCATTCACGGGCTCGACGAGGCGGTGCTCGACGTCCGGGCGCGCCGGGCGGTCTACGCCACGGCGGTGCCGCGGCTGTGCGAAGCGTTCGGGGCCGCGGGGCTGACGGCCACCTTCTTCGCCATCGGGGAAGACCTGGCCGAACCCCGGCACGCCCAGGCGCTCGCCGCCGCGGCCGCCGCCGGGCACGAAGTCGCCAGCCACAGCCACCGGCACGACTACGCGCTGTCGCGCCTGCCCGCGCCAGCAATCGCCGAAGACCTGCGCCGCGCCGAAGAGGCCATCTTGGCGGCGGTGGGGCAGCGCCCGGTGGGCTTCCGGGCTCCGGGCTACACGCTCTCGGCCGCGCTGTACCGGGCGTTGTGCGACCGGGGCTACCGCTACGACTCGTCGGTGTTCCCGGCCGCCCCGTACTACCTGGCCAAGGCCGCGGTGATGGGGGCGCGGGCCGCCGTGGGCCGGCCGTCGCGCGCGGTGCTGGACACGCCCCGGGTGTTGCTCGCCCCCCGCCGGCCGTATCGCCCCGACCCGGCCGACCCCTACCGGAAGGGCGAAGGTTCGGCGCTCGAGCTGCCGGTGACCGTCGCGCCCGGGTCGCGCTTTCCGTACATCGGCACCTTCGCGCTGACGTTGCCAGCCTGGGTCGAGCGGGCGCTCTACTTCACCCTACGGGCCGAGCCGCTGTTCAATCTCGAGTTGCACGCCATCGACGTGCTTGACGAGGCGGACGGAGTGCCCGCGGCGCTCTGCCGGGTCCAGCCCGAGCAGCGCGCGCCCCTGTCCCGCCGGCTGTCGCGCCTGGCCGAGTTGTGCCGGCGCCTCACCGCCGACTTCGAGGTCTGCCCGCTGGCCGACGCCGCGTCTCGTTCGGGTCTGGTATAGAGGCGCCCAATGCTCGAGCGGCTCGGAGACGACGTAGTTCGAGGCCTGAAACGCTGGACCGAGGCGATGGTCGGTGGCCCGCTCGACGAGAAGATGGCGGCGTTGCGGCGCAGCGAGAACGAGTACGGCGTCGACCCCTTCGGCTTCAACCTCGACTACGCGCTGGCGGCCATCGCGCCGCTGCTCTGGCTGTACAAGCACTACCACCGGGTCGAGGTGTTCGGGCTCGAGAAGGTGCCGAAGGGGCAGGTGCTGCTGGTGTCCAACCACTCGGGCCAACTGCCGATGGACGCGGCGATGATCGGCGTCGCCCTCTTGACCCAGGCGACGCCTCCGCGCGCCATCCGTAGCATGGTCGAGAAGTGGGTGCCGTCCTTGCCCTACGTGTCGACCTTCATGGCGCGGGTAGGCCAGATCGTCGGCACTCCCGAGAACTGCCGGCGGCTCTTGGCGGCCGGCGAGGCCATCCTGGTGTTTCCGGAAGGGGCGAAGGGCATCGCCAAGCTCTGGTCGCAGCGGTACCAGCTCCAGGACTTCGGGCTCGGCTTCATGCGGTTGGCCCTGGAGACGAAAACGCCGGTGGTGCCCATCGCGGTGGTGGGCGCCGAGGAACAGGCGCCCGCCCTGGTCAACCTGGGGCCGGTGGCCCGGCTGCTCGGCTTTCCCGCCTTTCCGCTCACGCCGACCGGGCTGCCGGTGCCCTTGCCGACCAAGTACCGCATCTACTTCGGCGACCCGCTCTTCTTCACCGGGCGCGCCGACGACGAGGACGCCGAGCTCGACAAGAAGGTCAGGGTGGTGAAGGGCGCCATTCAGGCGATGCTCGAGAACGGCCGGCGCGAGCGCAAGCACGTGTTCTGGTAGGCCCGGTGCCGGGCGCGCGTGCTATGCACGGCCGTCATGAGACCGGCCGTCGTGGTGACGGGCATCAGCGGCAACCTGGGCAGGGCCCTGGCCAAGCAGCTTCACCGGCACGAGCGCATCATCGGCATCGACCGCCGGCCGTTCGTCGGCAAGCCCAAAGACATCGAGATGCACCAGCTCGACCTTCGCAAGAAGAAGGCCGAGGACGTCTTCCGCCACGGCGACATCAAGGCCGTCATCCACATGGGCATCATGCACGACCCGCGCATGAGCCCAGAAGAGCACCACTCGTTCAACGTCATCGGCACCACCCGGTTGCTCGACTACTGTGCCCGGTACGGGGTGGAGCGGCTGGTGATGCTGTCCTCGGCCAACGTGTACGGCCCTTCGCCCGACAATTCGAACTTTCTGTCCGAGGACGCGCCGCTGATGGCGGCGAGCCGCTTCTCGGGCGTGCGCGACCTCATCGAGGTGGACATGCTGGCGCACGGCTTCTTCTGGCGCCAGCCCAGCGTCGCCACCGTCATCCTGCGGCCGGTGCACATCGTCGGGCCCACCATCAAGAACGCGCCGTCGAACTACCTCCGGCTGAAGTACCCCTGGGCGCTGGCCGGGTTCGACCCGATGGTGCAGCTCATCCACGTCGATGACGTGGCCCGGGCGCTCATCGAAGCGTTGAGGCCCGAACCCAAGGGTGTCTACAACGTCGTCGGCCCGGGCGAGGTGCCCCTGTCGGGCATCTTCCGTGAGCTCGGCCGGACAGCGCTGCCGGTGCCCCACCCGCTGGCGCGCCCGCTCTTGAAGCGGCTGTTCAAGTACCGGCTGGCCACTTTCCCGGTCGAAGAGCTAGACCACGTGCAGTTCCTGTGTGCCGTGGACGGCTCCCGCTGGGCACAGGACACCGGGTGGAAGCCGCGCTGTTCGATGCGCGAGACCATCCGATCGGTGCTGGGCGAGTAGTATGATGTGGGTGTCCGGCATCGCCTGACAGCGATGTCGCGTTGGGGCGCGATTCGCTGATCCGGTTCCGGCAGGTGTTGCGCCAAGCCATCGGATTCTTGGGCGAAAACAGCCAAGCGGCGCTGGCACCTCAATTGCTCGAAAGGAGCCAGGTTCTGAATTCGGGAACGGGTTTGATCGGTTCCCCGCGAGTCGTAGGACGCCCCATTGGGGGGCTTCCGACGCCCGCCGCCTCGGCCGGCCCCGAGACGGCGGGCGTTTTTTTTATCCGGCGTCGGGAGGCGACCACTCATAGGGCTGGGAAAGCTCGCCCGCGAAGGGCCCCACGTCTTGCCGGGCGAGCAGCCAGGCGCCGTCGCGGAAGACGAACTCGGAAGTTATCTGGTCGTCGTGCTCGGAAGCCGACGGCAGCCGCACCCACTGCACCCTTGATACCACCACGGCGCGCATGCCGGCGTCGGAGAACTTCACGTCCTCGAGCTGGTAGTCCGAGATGGACAGGTCGCGGTCGTCGTTCAGCTCGCGGCGGCCCTTGGCGAAGGCCTCGCGGCGTTCGGGGACGACGAGGTCCACCAGGCCGCGAATGTCTTTCCAGCGAGCGCGCTTGTGAAAGGTCTCGACGGCAGGCTTGAGCGTCTCGAGCCCGCCCGAGCGAGGCACCGTGGCGCAGGCGGATAGAGCGGCGAACGCGAACAGCACGGCGTGGCGTACCCTGGGCATGGCCGGCACGGTAGCACCCGCGCCGGAGGGCGCAACGGCGGCGGCGCGAATGGGCCGCGGGAAATGCGCCGGGTTTTGCTATGGTCGGGCGGCCGATGTCGAAGCCGATCTTGGAAAAATACGAGCAGATTCTCGCCCAAGATCCGACCTCCACCGTCTTCGTCGAGCTGGCCAAGGCCCTGATCGAGAAGGGCGACCACGTTCGGGCCATCGACGTGTGCAAGACGGGGCTCTCGCATCACAAGGAATCGGTGGTCGGCCGGGTGCTGTGGGGCAAGGCGCTCATCAACCTGGGGCGGCCCGCCGAGGCGATGGAACAGTTCGACTTCGCCACTACCATCGACCGAGAGAACCCGCACGCCTACAACCTCATCGGCGAGGTGCTGCTCCACAAGGGGCTGTACCGGTC
>JAHFDQ010000640.1 GCA_023248915.1 Archangiaceae bacterium
GGCTACGCGTCGCTCGATTACGAGCTGGGAGGCTACGCCCAGGCCGACCTGGTGAAGCTGGACATCCTCATCAACGGCGAGGCGGTCGACGCGCTGTCGGTCATCGTGCACCGCGAGCGCGCGTACCAGCGCGGCAAAGAGGTGTGCGCCAAGCTGAAGGAAGTCATCCCCCGGCAGATGTACGAGGTGGCGATTCAGGCGGCGATCGGGTCGCGGGTCATCTCGCGCGAGACCATCTCGGCGATGCGCAAGAACGTGCTCGCCAAATGCTACGGTGGCGACATCAGCCGCAAGCGGAAGCTGCTCGAGAAACAGAAGGAAGGGAAGAAGCGGATGAAGCAGGTGGGGTCGGTCGAGATCCCGCAGGAGGCGTTCTTGGCCGTCCTGAAGACGGAGGACTAGGTGGGCGAACCCGAAGCGGCGGCCCCGAGGCTCTTGGCCGGCATCGCACGACGCCGGTCGCTCGAGGCGAGAGGCCTCGCGCAGAAGGTGTGGTGGGGCGAGGCGCTCACCAGCCTGTGGGCGCCGGTGACCGTGTTCGGCCTGGCCTTCCTCGTCTACCTCTGCGTCGTCGAGAGCTCACTGTGCACCTACTTCGTCTTGCAGCCGCTGCTGAAGGACTTCGGGTTGGTGATGCTGGCGTGGTTCGCCGCGCTCGCCGTTTACCGCACGGTGCTGCCCGGCCCGCGCAAGGTGCGAAAGCTGCGTCGCGACGCCCGCGAGCTCTTGCGCGAGATCGACGGGCTCGTCCACCGGAACCACGCCAAGCTCGACGCGAAGCTCTACGAGCGCCTGTCCGACCAGGCGAGCCTGGTCGACGCCGACGTCCTGGCCGGGAACGCCAGCAAGCTCGAGCCTTCGCTGGCGAAGCTGTCCGATCTCGCCGAGAAGCACCTGGCCGCGTGGCGGAAGAGCTCGACCCTCGATTTCGCCATCGGCTTCGCCAAGGCCCTGGGGGTGGCGCTGCTCATCCGGGCGGTGCTGATCGAGCCGTTCAAGATTCCTTCCGGGTCGATGATTCCCACCCTCGAGATCGGCGACCAGATCTTCGTGAACAAGTTCATCTACGGGGTGCGCCTTCCCTGGCTGAACATCGTGCCTTTCCAGATCGTCCGCGCGCCCGAGCGGGGCGACGTCATCGTCTTCAACAACCCGGTCGACACGGACAAGGACTTCGTCAAGCGGGTGGTCGGCGTACCGGGCGATACCATCGAGATCACCGACAAGGTGATTTCGGTCAATGGGCAGCCCCAGCCGGTGCGGGTCGAGGCCGCCGCTTACCGCTTCCGCGACCAGCCCACAGGCGTCTGGGTCCGACGCGAGGCGACGCTGGTGCGCGAGACACTGAACGGCCAGCCGCACCTGGCCATGCGGGCGCGCGGCGATCCGTCGAGTCACGAGGGCCCCTTCGTCGTGCCACCCATGAGCGTCTTCGTCATGGGCGACAACCGGGACAACAGCACCGACAGCCGCTATGGGCTCGGAGGGCCAGAGCCCGGGGTCAAGTACGTCCCGTACGGCAACATCAAGGGCAAGGCCATGGTGATCTGGCTGTCGCTGTCGTACGGAGGCCTGGGCAGCTCGCTGTTCGGCGGCACCGGTCTACGCACCGACCGGCTGTTCCAGCCGGTTCGCATGTGCGGCACCGAACCGCCCCGGACCGGCGACGGGTCTTGACGGGTCGACGAACGCGCTGTTATCGGGAGTTCCCATGCGTGCCTACGGACGGGTGAACCTGATCGGCGTGGCCATCGTGGCCGCCATCGTCGGCGGGCTTTATTACGGAATCACCGTCATGCCGGTGTACCTGGACAACCTGGACATCAGGGAAGTGGTGGCCGGCTGCTACAACGAGTCGGGCCGTATCAACGACGAGATGATCAAGGCGCGAATCAAAGGGACCGCCAGCAGAATCGGCAAGCACATGGCTGAGGACGGGTTCGGCACCCTGGTCGAGGCCCCCGGGCTGGGGCTCACCGACGACCAGATCACCGTGGCTCGCGACGAGGTCCGCAAGACGATCTTGATCAGGGTCGAGTACGACCAGGAAGTCGTCTTCTGGCCGGGCAAGAAGAAGAAGCGCATTCACATGGTGACGGCCAAGGACGGCACGGTACCGCCCGCATGACCGCCCCGGCGCCCGCGCACCTACTTGCCATCGAGGGCATGGCGCGCGATTCGATCCTCGCGCTGCTCGAGCGGGCCGCCATCCACAAGCGCGCGATGGGGCAGACGGCGCGAGCGACTCCGCTGGCCGGCCAGGTGGTGGCCAACCTGTTCTTCGAGGACTCGACCCGCACCCGGTCGTCATTCGAGATCGCGGCCAAGCTGCTCGGCGCCGAGGTGCTGAACTGGACGGCCAAGGGTTCCTCGACGTCGAAGGGCGAGACGCTGCTCGACACGGTGCGGAACATCGACGCCATGCGGCCGGTGGCGATGGTGATTCGGCACTCCTCGTCGGGGGCGCTGACCCTGGTGTCCCGGCACGTCGGGTGCGCGGTGGTGAACGCCGGCGACGGCACCCACGAACACCCATCGCAGGCGCTGCTCGACGCGTTCACGCTGCGCGAGGCGTTCGGGTCGCTCGAAGGCCGCACCGTCACCATCGTCGGCGACATTCTGCACAGCCGGGTGGCGCGGTCGAACCTGCACTGCCTCAAGGCGTTGGGGGCGACCGTGGTCGCCTGCGGCCCGCCGACGATGCTGCCCGAGGGGCTGGAAGAGCTCGGGTGCCGGGTGACGTCCGACCTGGGGTCGGCCCTCGAAGGAGCGGACGCGGTGATGATGCTGCGCATCCAGCTCGAGCGGCAGAGCGAGTCCCTGCTGCCCAGCGCGCGCGAGTACGCGCACCTCTACGGTCTGTCGCAGGCGCGGGCCTCGAAGTTGAAGAAGGGGGCGGTGGTGCTGCACCCGGGGCCGATCAATCGGGGCGTCGAGATGGGCACCGAGGTGGCCGACGGGCCGCAGAGCGTCATCCTCAGCCAGGTCGAGAACGGTGTGGCGGTGCGCATGGCGATTCTCGAGGCCTGCGCGTGAGCGAGACTGTCCTCATCCGCGGCGGCCGGGTCATCGACCCGCGCAACAAGGTGTCGGGGGTCCGCGACCTCTTCCTGCGCGACGGCCGGGTGGCCGAGGTGTCCGAGCGGCCGA
>JAHFDQ010000641.1 GCA_023248915.1 Archangiaceae bacterium
CACGTAGAAGAAGTCGCCGCCCGGCACGTCCACCGGCACCGCGATGGTCAGGTCCTCGTCGAAGGTCTGGCCGCCGCTCACCGCCTTGGTGCCCGACCAGAGCACGTAGTCGAACGCCGTGTGCGGAGTCGGCGTGGTGGACAGGAGGATCTTGTAGCTGATGGTCCCCACCGCGTCGGTGCCCTGGTTGAACCACTTGGCGTTGACGGTGAGCGAGTTTCCCGGCCCCGAGCTGGAAGGCCCAGAGACCGACGTGGCGACCAGGTCAGCGCCTTGAGTGAAGTAGTTGGCGATGCTGCCGACGTTGTTGTCTTCGGACGCTTCGGCGACGGCGTTGGCCGAGTCGGCCTTCACGACGACGTAGTACTGGCCGGGCGGAGGCTTGGGCGAGACCGAGATGCCCGCGCTGGTGGTGGCCTGCGAGAGCCCGGCGCAGTTGATGGGGGTGGTCGAGGTGTACACCAGCGTGTCGGCGTAGCCGCCGTCGGTCGGGGCGCTGGTCTCGAGCGCCTGGTTGGTGGACAGGTACACCTGCCACGCGAAGTCGCCGGCGTCGGTCTGGCCGACGTTGCGGAACGTGGGCGAGACGGTGAAGGTGAGCGCCGAGGTGGCGTTCACCATGTTGGAAAGCGCCACGTTCGAGACCACGAGGTCGGGGTCGACCGGCTGGCCGATCGTGTACAGGGTGTTGGTCGGCCAGTCGGCGTCGCCGCAGTTGGCGGTGGTCGTCGAGCAGGGAAGGAGCGCCGCGCCCAGCGTGCCGGTCTCGTTCTCGAAGCCGGCCGAGGCCAGCGAGTAGGTGGACGCCGTTCCGGTGTAGGTGCCGTAGTGGACCTGAATCATCCCCGACGAGTTCAGGCGCACCTGGAACGAGAAGGTCTCGGTGGAACCGTAGCTGTAGAAGGCCCAGTTCGAGTACTCGATGACGATCTCGGACGAGCCCGGCTTCAGGTACCGAATCACCCCCGCCGTCTTGCCGTCGAGGTCGCCCCACCAGGGGGCGATGAACGAGTGGGGTTCGCGCGCGGAATCGGTAACCTTGCCGCCCGAGTAGCAGGCGAACGAGTTGCTCGAGCTGCGTGCGCACTTCGCGATGGCGGTCGACCCGAGCAGAATGACGCCGTTCGAATCGACACCGACCTCGGTGACGACCTGGCCGTAGTAGGGGAAGTTGAAGCCCAGCGGAATGGTCGCCGAACCTTCGTCGGTGGCGCTCCAACTGCCGCCCGAGGTGAGCGCGACCACCGTGGCTCCCGCGAGCGGGATGTACGGCTGCGGGTTCGAATTGACGGCGTAGACCTGCGCGGCCGCCTGCGTCCCGGCCAGCGCGGCCAGGAGTGCCCCAACACCTGCGAAATGCCTCATCGAATCCGTCCGTTTCATGGCCTTGGAGGCCCCGCTCAGCCTGGCGGGGCACGAAGTTTGGTCGAGCTTCCTACGGCGAGAAGCAGGTGACGTAGTAGGTGATGGTCAGCGTCTGCCCGGGCTCGGGGACGAACATGGGTTCGAAGTTGACCGAGTTCGCCACCGGATCGTAACCCCACACCGTCGAGCCCCGGCCGTCCACGTTCGGCAGCACGGTGCCGTCGATGTTCACCTGAATCGTCTTGCCGTTGTTCAGGTCGGGGGTGCCGTTCAGGAAGAAGTTGGTGCGGAAGCCGAACGCCGTCTTGCCGAGCTGCTCGAGCGACTTGGACCAGTCGGGCGTGCAGATCTCTTCCTTCACGCCGTTGGTCAGCCCCACCATCTGCGCGTGGCGGCCGTCGTCGGACATCGAGTCGTAGCTGCACGGGTAGACGGGGTTGGGGTTGAACGGGCCGATGACGTTGTAGGTGAACAGGTTGGCTCGCTTGACGCCTTTCACGTTCATCAGGGTGTTGTAATAGAAGGTGGTCGGCTGCGCGGACTGGTCCTGGGCGTCGGTGACCACCACGATCGCCAGCGCGGCGTCGGTGCGCAGGAAGCCCGCGTTGCTCGAGGTGATGAGCGGCGCGGTCAAGGCAGCGACCGCCGCGGCCAGCATCACCTCGGTCGAGTCGCCGTCGGTGCCGAGGCCCACCTTGTTCTTGAACTTGTTCTCGACGTCGACGGTGGTGGGGGTCAGGATTTTCGGGTTGCTCGCGTCGCCGATCATCTGGCCGTACTCACCGCCGGTGGTGCCGATGCCGCCCATGTCGGTGGTAGTGACGGCGATGTGGTAGTCGACCGCGGCGGCCACGGCATACTTGATGAACGACGAGAAGTTGGTCGCGAGCGCCTGCTGCTTGTCGTACATCGAGCAGGAGTCGTCGATGACGAGCAGGATGTCGGCTTTGGGCTTCGAGTCCTGGGTGTAGATGTCGGTGTTGAGGCCCACAGTGTCGCCCTTGCCCTGCATCGTCACGAGGTAGGTGACGTTCTGGCCGTTCTGCAGGACGTTGACCGCCACCGCGCCCGAGTCGGTGCCGAGGTCGATGGGCGCGTACTTGACGTCGAAGTGTTCGGGTGGGTCGCCGGCGTTCAGCGCCAGGCCGCCCGCGGGCACGAGCGGCGTGTGCATGAAGATGAACTCGGGGCATGCCGCCGAACCCGGGCAGTTGGGCCCGCCGGCAGGCTGGCCCGCGGCCGCCTGCATCACCGTGGACAGCAGCTTCACCGTCGCCGAGCAGGTGTTGTAGATGTTGAAAGTCTTGACGGACGAAGCGCAGCCCTTCTCCACCGTGCCGAAGTCCACGTCGTCGGGGGCGATGGTGAGGCAGCCCGCGGCGATGGTCGCCTGCAGCGAGACGATCTTCACCGGCTGGTTGATCGACGACATGTAGAACTGAGCGGACCCGGTGGCCGTCACCACGCCGGTCGGCACGACGCCCTGGGGCCAGACGCGGACGAGCACCTGCAGCGACTCGCCGGGCTGCAGTTCCTGCGCGGCCACGGGCCCGCTCGGCAGGCTGAACATGGGGTCAGAACCCGGAGCGATGTCCAGGTTCGACAGCAGGCAGAGGTCGTCGACGGCGGTGCCGATGTTCTTTATGGTGAAGGCCAGGTCGCGGTAGGACGGCGGCGTCACCAGGCCGAAGTTCAGCGCGGTGGGCGTCACCGTGTAGTGGCAGTCGTTCAGTGGCTGCGCGTCCGCGGTCACCACCACCTTCACCACCGGCTTGGCCG
>JAHFDQ010000642.1 GCA_023248915.1 Archangiaceae bacterium
GGGGGGCTTCAGCTTCAAGCTCTTTCGCAGGTCGTCCGGCAGCCGCAGCGAGCCGCCGCTCATGGTGCCGCCCGCGCAGTTGGCCAGCATCGCGGGCGAAGCGGCGACCTCGTCGCGGTCTTCGTAGGTGACGCAGAGGTCGACCACCAGCGGGTCTCGGGCGGGGAAGCGCGGCAGCGAGCGCGGGGGAAAGGCCGCTTCGACGACCAGCCCCTTCTCCAGCTTCTTCACCGTCGCGCGGACCAGGGCGTTGGCGAAGTCGGGGGCCCCCACGTCGGGTTCGGGCGCGCGCTTGCCGTCCTGCGCGAAGCGGTAGGCGTAGCCCCGGGCGGTGGTCCCCGCGTCGGGGAAGTGCAGCATCACCCGGACCAGGTCGCCATGGGTGAGCTTGTCGTCGGTGGCGTCCACCCGGAGGAACAGGGTGTCCTTCCGGAACCCCACCTTGGCCGTGAAGGCCGCCGTCACCTTGTCGTCTTCGAGGGGCTTCAGGGCGAGCGCGCTGGCGAAGTCGGAAGCCGTGCCGTCGAGCTTCGGTTCCTTGGCGAGGGTCGGCACCGCCCGCGGGGGCTTGTCCTGGGCCGTGGCGCCGAGCGCGGCCAGAAGCGCCACCAGCCCGCCCGCCGCTGTCGAGGCCCGCACGCGCATCGTCACTGGTCGCGGAAGTTGGTGAACTGGAGCTCGAGCTTCTGCACGTCCTGCTGCTCGCGGAGCAGTGCCATGGCGGACTGGAGGTCGTCGCGGCTCTTGCCGGCGACCCTGAGCTGGTCGGCCTGGATGGACGCCGTCACCTTCAGCTTCGCTTCCTTCAGCACGCGGATGAGCTCTTTGGCTTTGTCGACCGGGACGCCTTGCTGAAGCTTGATGAGCTGCTTCACGGTGCCCAGCGAGGACTGCTCGAGCTTCTCGCGCTCGACCGCGCGCAGCGACACGCCGCGCTTGATGAGCTTGGTCTGCAGCACGTCCCAGGCGGCCTCGAGCCTGCCTTCGCTGTCCGACTTCAACTGAATGCTCGCCTTGTCGTCGGCGACGACGATTTCCGTGTGCGTGCCCTGGAAGTCGTAGCGCGTGGAGATTTCCTTGCGGGCCTGGTTGACCGCGTTGTCGAGCTCCTCGAGCTTTATCTTCGAGACGGCGTCGAAAGAGGGCATGGCGAGCCGCGTGCTACCACAGCTCGCCCGCCCCTCGCACCCGCCGCCGAAGTCAACCGGCGTAGAAGGTGCCGCGCAGACGTTCTTTGGGGTCGTCCATCGTCTGCGCGACGTACCGCACGAAGGCCTGCTCGGCCTCGAGCGGTGACTCCCCTGCCCACGCCCGAGATGACGTCGGCCACGCGTGCGATGGCGTCAGGCTTGCCGCCTTTCAGCCGGGTGCGGAGGAACTCGACGTAGAGCGCTCCCACCGTCTCGCCGAGGAAGCCCCGAGACCCTGCGTGGGCCTCGTCGGCGACGGTGCGGAAACGGTTCAGCACCCAGAGCGCGTCCGACCCACTGATGCGGGCCAATTCGTTCGCGACGCTGGCTCGGGATCGGGTGGCCTGGCCGTGCGAGGCCGGGTAGCGGTCTCCCAGCAGGTACTCTTTGCCTTCCTGAAGGTAGATGGGCACCTGCGAGATGTTCGAGCCACCCTCGCGGAGGTCCTGCACGTGGCCGAGCTCGTGCGCGATGGTGTCGTCGTCGTCGGCGTTTCTCCGGGTGGCTACGCGCGCGGGCATCGCAAACACGTCTGGGCCGGTGGTGATTCCGGCCACTCGGCCCGACCTGTCGCCGGTCACCTGTGCGAACTTCTCATCGGACAGCGCCGCGACGGTGATGGGCTTGGCCAGGGCAGCCGGCCGGTCCCAGTGCTGCAACTTCTTGTCGAATGTGTAGGCGGCCTCGACGCGGTGCGCGAGGGCCTCGCCCTGCGCCCTCGTCAGCCCCGCGTCCGAGAAGACGCGCACCTGCGCATCGTGGAAGATTTCGATGACGTCCCCGGTCACGCGGGCCCGGGCCGCGGGGCCCGTCCCGGGCGCGGCCGGCGCGGAGTTCAGTCCGGTTGCCCGTTCGCGCACTTCGTTCGAACTGCCGTCCGCGTCGCCCTCGTCGAGTCGAAGCTGGCCTGCCACCCCCGTCACTGCGTTCATGCGACCTCCGTTCTCCGCGCAAGAGCGCGCGGGCGGCGGCCCAGACTGCAAGGGGCTTGCCGAGGTTTGCGGCCCCCTCTGAGAGGGGAAGGCGCGGGCGAGGCGTCCGCGCGGCGAGACGGGAGACCGCGGGGCGGAACGGGGGAGGAGTTTCGCTCACCCCGAGAGTAGCGAGGCGTAATCGAGGGGCCGCCCTCGACTCCGCTCGGGCTGAACGGACTGGCGCGGGCTGAACGGCGCAATTGCTCAGGCCCGCCCTCGACTCCGCTCAAGCTGAACGGACTGGCTCGCGCTGAGCGGAATGCCGGGCTGCGCGGCGCGTTCGGCCTGACCGGCGGTCAGCTCAGATTCGCGACACCAGCGGCCACACCGTCGGCCGCTTCTGGGTGTGGGCCCGGAAGGCCCGGCGGACGGCGCGGACGAGCTCTTCCCGGACGCGGGCGTCGTCGGCCCGGAGCGCGGGCGACAGCTCGAGCAGGTAGGTCCGGGCGTCCTCGGCGGCGCGCGGCAGCGCGGCCAATTCGTCGGCCGACAGCCCCCGGCCTTCCAGCATGGGCCCGTGCACGAGCTTCCCGCTCGACCGGTCGATGACGACGCTCGCCGTCACCAGGCCGGTCTCGGCCGAGAGCGAGCGCTCGTCCAGCGACTCGGGCGACACCGGGCTGTCGCTCCACTTGTCGAGGAAGACGCGACCGAACGGCACCCGGCCCGCGAGCGCTCCCTGGCCGGCCGAAAAGGACAAGAGGTCGCCGTCCCGCGCCACCAGTCTGCGGGCCGGCGCCGGCACCACTTCGCCCGCCAGCTCGGCGTGCGCCTGCAGGTGGCGGAGCTCTCCGTGCACGGGCACGAAGTTGCGGGGGCGGACCGCCGCGAGCAACTCGCGCAGCTCGTCCCGGCAGGCGTGACCCGAGACGTGGACTTCCGGCTCGGTCGCGGGCGTGACGACCCGGGCTCCGGCGGCCCAGAGGCGGTCGATGAGCGTCGCGACGGCCCGCGCGTTGCCTGGAATGGTGCGGGCC
>JAHFDQ010000222.1:0-870 GCA_023248915.1 Archangiaceae bacterium
GGCGCTGCCCGTGCCGACATGGAGAAGCTCAAGAACCGCATCACGGCAGAGATCGTGGCCTGGCGCCGACTGGGCACCAACGAACGCGAGCAGGGAATCCAGCGAGCCACCTTTGTCGGTGCGACTGACAAGCCGGTTGTCGAGTTGATCATCGACCCCACCGGCATGCGTCGGTTTTATGAGCTGCGGGTGGATGACCGCCTCGATTGGGACGCGATCAATGGCGTTGACTACGTCGCCCTTTGGCAGAGCGTGGACGAGGAGGGCCCGGCGCCGATCAAAGCTGTGCAGAGCGAGGTTCGCAGGAGGCAGGCGGATCTGGTGGCCGACGATCCCGTGGTGCAGTGGGTGGAGCATCGCTGTGTCGGCAACGTCGGGCTGACACCTGGCCGGCAGCTCTACGGTGACTACTGCACCTTCGCCAAGGGGCTAGGAATGAGGCCTGTCTCGGAGAAGATCTGGGGCGAGCGCCTCAAGAAGCACTTGGGGCCCGACGGGTGGAAGAAGTCGGGCACGATGGGGTATCGCCTCCGGCTTCGCAGCGAGGAAGAGATGGAGAAGATCTGGGAGGAGCTACGCAGTCAGGGTGATGGAACATCGACGCTCGGGAGGGTCCCAAGCGCTTGAATTAACTGTTTTGAACACCAACAAGGCACCCAGAGTGCATAAAAATAGGCATGTAACTTCAGTATCTTAACGCTCAATACGGAGGAGGGTGGCAAATAATCTACAGCGCACCCTCCCAACGCTCCATGACATGAAATACAAATGTAATATCAATACGTTGAGCTTCAATGTGGCGATGAGGATCAGGGCCTGAGAACGAACAGGTGAAGGGAAGCATCGTACCATTGGGTTTGGAGGACCCAT
>JAHFDQ010000222.1:880-9089 GCA_023248915.1 Archangiaceae bacterium
AACCTCTTTTATCATCAACCTCTTGCGTCAGTTTTTCGACCCTCCCGGTACCCTCCATCACCTCGCCCATGAAGCACAACGACGACCCCTTGCAGGTGCTCAAGGCCGCAGCGGACGAGGCCAAGGTTCGAGCCGCACGTTCAAGCATCGAAGCCGAGCCTGAGCCCGAAATTGCCTCTGCGACGAGGGTCTTCGGCACCATGTTGACGGGCGCTCTCCGCGAGGTCGTCGGTACGGTAAGTGCGCTTGGCGCTGCGGTTGGTGAGCCTGGTGATCAGCAAGGGCCGATGATGACCGTCGATGCCGCCGGCCGCATGTTGGGGTGCCGCAGAACTCGCGTGTTCGAGCTGGTGAAGGCCGGCAAGCTCAAGCGTGGCAAAAGCTCGGGCCGGGCAACGATGCTCGCGCGGGCGAGCGTGGAGGCCCTGGCGAAGGTGCTCGCTAAGAACAAGGGCGAGGCAGATCTGCTCAAGGTTCCGTTGGGAGGGCCTCCAAAGCCGGGTCGTCGGCGTGGTGGAGCTTGAGCGGGATCACCAACAGGGGCGGCACTGTGGCGTTGTCGTAGTAGCGAGCGGTGGTCGTCGCCGTCTTGTGTCCGATGATCTGCGCGATGGTCGTGAGCGGCACGCCTGGTCCATCGAGGCTGACCACCCGACCGCTCGTCTTGGCGATGGATACGAACGAGTGGCGGAGCTGGCCGAGCCGCAGACGGGTGACCTGCTTCTGGTTCGTTGCGGCTTCGCGCAGGTACCGCCGGATGCACGACTCGGCGGGCGCGGATCGGCGCTCCTGGAGCCTCAACGCAGCTCTGAACGTCTGCGGCGTGAGGGAGAGCACATGCTGGTCGCCGTTCTTGTGCAGGAACGTGGTGGTGCCCGCGATCACGGCTTCAGCGGAGCGGTCCACAACACGGACCTGTGCATCGGTGGCGATGCGCTCAATCTCGCTGAAGTGAAGCCCGTGCATCGCTGCCAGGAGGAACACGTCCCGGACAGCCTGCGCGGTGGCTGGGTCGGGCGGGTTGGTCTTGTCGGGGAGGGTCGAGAGCGCGGCGTAGGTGCTGGCGATCACCGCCGGTGTGTAGCCCTTCGGCTGGGCCACACGACGACTGGGCGGCACCTTCAACGCTGCCGCCGGGTTCTCCGGAGGCAGCAGGTGACCTCGGGTGACCAGGAAAGAACAGAACGACTTGAGCGCGATGATCGACTTCTTCCGGGCAGGGAGCGCCCGGAGATGGTTCTGAAGCTCTTGAAGTGTGAGCCGGCGGAGGTCGGTGTTCTTGAGCCGTTTTGCCCAGAGGTCGAGGTATCGCCGCGTGTTCTGCCGGTAGCGCTGCGTGGTGCCGTTGTCCGACAGAGCTTGGAGGAAATCGGCTACGAGATCTTCGCTCAGCGAGATGAGGTTGAGCTGGGCATGCCGGGATTTCTGGTGCCGGTCCAGGTAGCCAACGGGATCTCGGTTGAAGAGCGCCAGCTCGCCGCGGGCGTGCTCCAGGCTGGTCGCTCGCAGCGGCAGTGAGCGCTTGTTCTTGTGTACCCGCCGCTCTATGACGTAGACGATCCTCCCGTTGGTGGTCAGATACTGGCGACCACCTTCCCATTTGCCGACCCAGTTCGGCATGGCGAGCACCTCCTGCTGGCGTACCAGTGGCGTACTCGAAGGATACTGGGTTGTTGGTGTCGTTGCGAGTTGTCGAAGTTTATGTTGTAGTTACTTATAGTTGTAAACATCGGCCCCGTAGCTCAGATGGATAGAGCGGCGGTTTCCTAAACCGTAGGTCGCGCGTTCAAGTCGCGCCGGGGTCACTCCATCGTTCCGTCCGGGGCCCTTGGGTCGGGTCGGGCGGCGTCGCAGCGGGGCGCCCAGCCGTGGATGCATTGACGAAGCTGAAGGCCGCGGTCCTGCCAGCGCCCGTCCGGGCCGTGCTCGAGCGCCTGGTCGAGCTCGGCTTTCAGGCCTACCTGGTGGGCGGCTGCGTTCGCGACATCTGCCGGGACGTGGCCCCCAAGGACTGGGACATCGCCACCAGCGCGCGGCCGGAAGACGTCCAGCGCTCGTTCAAGAAGGTGGTGCCGACCGGCATCGAGCACGGGACGGTGACGGTGCTGCACAAGGGCACCCCGGTCGAGGTCACCACCTTCCGTTCCGAGGGCGCCTACGTGGACGGGCGCCGGCCGTCGAGCGTCGAGTTTCATTCCGACATCGAGGCCGATCTGTCTCGCCGCGACTTCACCATCAACGCGATGGCCTTCGACCCGGTCACCGGCCGGGCGGTCGACCCTTTCGGTGGCGCGGCGGACCTCGCCAGGCGCGTCGTTCGCTGCGTGGGGAACCCGGTCGAGCGGTTCTCCGAGGACGGGCTTCGGCCGCTTCGCGCGGTGCGCTTCTACGCGGTGCTCGGGTTCGAGCTCGACCCATCGACCGAGGCCGCGATTGCCCCCAGCGTGCCCGTCTTTCGGAAGGTGGCCCAGGAACGCATTCGGGAAGAGCTGACGCGGCTCGTCCTGTCTCCGCGCGCCGCCGAGGGGCTCGACCTGTTGTGGCGGACGAGGCTGCTCGCCGAGATTCTGCCCGAGCTGGTGGCCGCCCGAGGAGTAAGAGGGGATGCGCTCGAGGGTTCTGACGCCTACGCCCACACCCTCGCGGCCGTGGCGGCGGCCAAGCCCGACCTCGAAGTGCGCCTTGGAGCGCTCCTGCACGACCTGGGGAAGCCCCGATCGGGAACCTCGAGCGATACCGCCGGTTCGCTGGAGGATCAGGAAGCCGAGGTCGCGCGGGCGGTGCTCGAACGGCTGCACTTCTCGAACAAAGTGACAGGCCGGGTCACGCTTCTCGTCCGGAACCATCGACTCGACCTCGAGGGGACCGTCTCGGACGCTCAGTTGCGCCGCCTCGCCGCCCGTGTCGGCCCCGCCTGCGTCGAGCCCTTGTTCGATCTCGCTGAGGCGATCCGCGCGGCTGACCGCAAGGACTCAGCGGCCGGCGTCGCCAAGGTCCGCGCGCTTCGGGCCCGACTCGAGGGGCTGCTCGCGACCCGGCCTCCGCTCGACTCGAAGGCGTTGGCCCTAGACGGCCGAGCCATCATGGCCGCCCTGGGAGTGGGGCCGTCGCCCGTCGTCGGCGAGGCCTCGCGGTTCCTAACCGAGCGCGTGCTCGACGACCCGACCCTGAACACCCCCGAGCGCCTCGAGGCGGCACTGCTCGACTGGGCTCGGAGCCGGCCCAGCTAGACTTTCCCACAGCGTTGCCAACAGGCCCCTGGCCCGCAGGACGGGGCCGGCCGCCATGGCCGCGAGGGCCTCAGAGCCCCGGCCACTGATTTCTGCCTCCTTTCAACAGGTTGGGCCGCTGCTCATCCCGGATGGGGACCGTCGGCTGGGCGACCTCCAGGGAGCATCTGTCGGGTTCCTGTTGTGGACATCCTGTGGAAGCGGGCGGCCGGCCGCCGATTCGAGGTAAGTACCTGCGCATGCGCGTGGTGGTTGCGATGAGCGGCGGTGTGGATTCCTCGGCGGCCGCCGCCCTGCTCAAGGAGCAGGGACACGAGGTCATCGGCATCACCCTCCGCGTTTGGTCGTCGCCGGACCCAACTCAGTGCGGGAGGTGTTGCAGCCCCGACGACGTCGACGACGCGCGCGCGGTCGCCCAGCGGCTCGGCATTCCATTCTATGTCGCCAACGCCGAAGAGCTCTTCAAGGCCCGCGTGGTCGACCCCTTCGTGAAGGCCTACCTGGGCGGGCGCACCCCAGTGCCGTGCGTCGCCTGCAACCGGGACGTGAAGTTCGACTTCCTGCTCCAGCGGGCGCGCAGCCTGGGAGCGAAGCTGGCCACCGGCCATTACGCGCGTGTCGAGCGCGAGGGGTCGAGCTTCTTGTTGCTGCGCGCCGCCGACGAGGCCAAGGACCAGTCGTACTTCCTGTTCACCCTCGGCCAGCGCGAGCTGGCCGACCTCATCTTCCCCGTCGGGGGAATGGCGAAGTCCCAGGTGCGCGCCGCCGCGAAGCGCTTCGGGCTGGCGGTGAGCGAGAAGGCCGAGAGCATGGAAATCTGCTTCGTACCCGACGGCGACTACGCCGGCTTCGTCGAGCGCGTGGCCGGCCCTCAGCCGGGGGGCGCCATCGTCGACGCCGACGGCAAGGTGCTGGGCGCGCATTCGGGCGTGCACCGCTTCACGGTGGGGCAGCGCCGCGGAGTGGGGTCGGGCGCCCCCGAACCGAGGTATGTGCAGCGCATCGACGCCGAGCGCCGCGAGGTGGTGGTGGGCCCGGCGGCCGCGGCTGAACGGCGCAGCTTTGCACTGCTCGACCCGCGCTGGGTCGGCGGCGAGGTCCCCGGCCCGTCGGAAGTCACGGTCCGGGTTCGTCACCGTCACGCGGGCGCCTCCGGTCGACTGGTGCAGGGCGAGACCGGCGGGCTGCGCGTCGAGCTCGCGGCGCCGGTGCGGGCGGTCACTCCGGGGCAGGCGGCGGTTTGCTACGCGGGCGACCGGGTGCTCGGCGGCGGGTGGATCGCCTGGTGACGGCCCCAGGCGCGGGTTGCCGTTCGAGGGCGATTCTGTAGATTGCCGCCGCTGTTCGACAAGGAGCGCCCGTCATGGATCGCCGTTCGGCCTGGGTCATCGGAATCGTCTTCGGGGGGCTGTTCCTCTTTCTCTTTGGCTTCCTGGCCGTCGTCTACCTGGCGCTGCGGGGCGAAGGCGGCCCCAGCGTGTCGGGCGACCGGGTCGGCGTCGTGGAGATCGGCGGCGTCATCAGCGACTCGAAGCGCACACTGAAGGACTTGCAGGAATTCAAGGACAACGACCGGGTGAAGGCCATCGTCGTCCGCATCGACTCGCCCGGCGGTTCGGTCGGGCCTTCGCAGGAAATCTACGAAGCCATCAAGCGCATCAACCAGAAGAAGAAGGTGGTGGTGTCGATGGGGTCGATTGCGGCCTCGGGCGGCTTCTACATCGCCTGCGCCGCCGAGAAGGTGTACGCGAACCCCGGTACTTTGACCGGGTCGATCGGCGTCATCATGCAGATTCCGAACGTGACCGGGGTCTTGCGGTGGGCGGGCATCGAGATGAACACCCTCACCGCCGGAGAAAAGAAGGACTCGGGCAGCATGTTCCGCGCGATGACCGATGACGAGCGCAAGTACTTTCAGTCGCTGCTCGCGGACGTCCACGAGCAGTTCATCGGCGCGGTGGCGGAAGGGCGGAAGCTGCCGCCGGCCGAGGTCCGGCCCTACGCCGACGGGCGGGTGCTGTCCGGCAAGCAGGCGCGCGAAGCCAAGCTGGTCGACGAGCTCGGCAGCATCGAGGACGCGGTGGCCGCCGCGGGCAAGATGGGGGGCATCGAGGGCGAGCCGAAGACCGAATACCCGAAGCGCGAGAAGAAGCTCTTGAAGGAGCTGTTAGGCGGCGACGACGCAGAGACCGTCTTCGAAGGGGCCGCAGTCAAGGCCCTCGAACGACTGGGCGGAGTCGACCTGCAATTCCGGCTCGGCGGTCATTGACGGCTGGTGAGCGCTCCGGTGTAAGAAGCGGTCATCGTGGGACGACGTTCGGAAGGGGAAAGCGCGATGACGAAGAGCCAACTGATCGAGTGCATTGCGCAGCGCACGGCCGGGGTGGCGCGACGCGACGTCGAGGCCATCGTCAACACGGTCTTCGACGCGATGATCGACGCGTTGAGGGACGAACAGCGCATCGAGATTCGGGGCTTCGGCAGCTTCGCGGTGAAGGTCCGCGAACCGCGCACCGGACGGAACCCGAAGACCGGCCAGCGCGTCGACGTGCCCCTGCGCCGAGCTCCGTACTTCACCGTCGGCAAAGAACTTCGCGACCGGCTGAACCCGCTGGTCGCGCCCTCGGCGACGAAGGGCTCGGCCTACTCGGGCTCGAGCTCTGCCGAGCGGCCCGAGGCGTTCGCCGCCGCGCCCGTGGGTGGCGGCCGCTACACCATCGGCTAGCCGAATGGACGTCCTGTGGGCGCCATGGCGGATGGAGCTCATCAAGTCCGCGAAGCCCCAGGGCTGCATCTTCTGCCACCTGACCGCGGAAGAGGGCGCCGACGCCGACCGCCGCAACCTGGTGCTCGGCCGCACCGCGCGCTCGTTCGTCCTGTTCAACAAGTACCCGTACTCGAACGGCCACTTGATGGTGGTGCCCCGGCGCCACACCGCCGAGCTCGAGGCGCTGGCCCCCGACGAGTCGGCCGATCTGCACGGGCTGTTGCAGCGCGCGGTGAAGGTGGTTCGCGCCGCCTTCCACCCTGACGGGCTGAACATCGGAATGAATCTGGGCCTCGCGGCCGGGGCCGGCATCGCCGACCACCTGCACTACCATCTGGTGCCAAGGTGGAACGGCGACACCAACTTCATGCCGGTCGTGGCCGAGGCCAAGGTGATCATCGAGCACCTTGACCGCACCTACGAGACGCTGCGCCCGCTGTTCGACCGCGAGCTGCGATAGGGCGCCCCGTGGCGATCGAGCCCACCACGCTGGTCGCGTTGTTCGGGGTGACGGCCCTGGCGGCGCTGATGGCGCTGTTCTCGGCGATGTCGCGCAAGGGCCGCACCGAGGACGAGGCGCGCGCCTACCTGGCCGGCTTCACCTACGTGCTGTCGGACGACCCCGACGCCGCCATCGCCGAGCTGTCCCGCGCCGCCCAGTTGAACCGACAGACGCTCGAGACCTACTTCGCGCTAGGCACGCTCTTCCGCCGGAAGGGCGAGCTCGACCGGGCGATACGCCTGCACTGCAACATCTTGCTGCGGCCGGGGCTGAGCGCCGAGGTGCGGAGGCGCGCGCAGTTGGCGCTCGCCCTCGACTACAAGCGCTCGGGGCTCCGCGGCCAGGCCGCCGAGACCTTCGAGAAGCTGCTCGCCGACGAACCGGACAACCGCGACGCATTGGTGAACTACCGGCAGGTGCTCGAGGAAACCGGGGGGTGGGCGCGCGCCATCGAGTTGCAGACGCGGCTGGTGGCGCTCGAGCGCAGCGGAGACGACGTCCTCGCCCACCTGCTCGCCGAGATCGCGCGCGCACACCTGAGGGCCGGCGAGGCCGACGCCGCCGACCTGGCGGAGCGGGCGGTGCGGCTGAACCCAGCCTCGGCCGATGCGTCGCTGGCCTTGGGAGAGCTTCGGGTCGCGAAGGGCCAGCCCGCCGAGGCCGCCGGACCGCTCTGCACCGCGCTCGAGCTCGAGCCCGAGCTGGCGCCCCGAGCGGTCGGCCTGCTGGCCCAGGCGTTGGCCGAACCCCCGCGCGTCGCCGGCTTCCTCGAAGAACAGATCGGTGCCCGCGGCGACCAGGGGGCTCCGTTCGAGCTTGCGCTCGCCCTCTACTTGAAGTCACAGGGCAGGGGAGACGAGGCGATCGCGCGGCTCAGGCGGCTGGTCGACCGGAAGCCGCACTTCTGGGAAGCGCGCAAGGAATTGGGCGCTCTCTTGCTGGCCCAGGACAGGTCCGAAGAGCTGCGGGCCGATTACGAGGACATGCTCGCCACCTTGGGCCGCCCGGCGCTGGGCTTCGTGTGCGTCGGCTGCCGGCAGAAGCTGCCCGAGCACCTGTTCCGCTGCCCGTCGTGCGGAGCGTGGGACTCGGTGCGGCGCGAAGAGCAGGCGCCCGAGCCCGGGCCGCATATTTGACGGTCCCCATCCGCGCGCTTACCGTTTTCGAAGCCTCGCTACAGCTCGCCACAGGCGTACTGCCCGGGAAAGACGACTTCGATGCGTGACGCGAACCGGCTCAAGGAAAAGATCGATCTCTCGCTCGACAACCGGCACCTGATGGGAGTTCTCATCGGCGGCATCGTCGTGCTGGCGGCGGTATTCGTGCTGGGCGTGGTGGTGGGCAAGAAGCTGGGCGTGAGCGACCGCGCGGCGTCGGCGCCCGACCTGCTCTCGGCGCTCGACGAAAGGGTGGCGGCGCACGCCGAGGCGGCCGACGCCTCGCTCACTTTCCAGGACGACTTGACGAAGAAGCCCGCCGGGCCAGCGCGCATCGAGGCCCCCGCGACGCCCGCGCCCGTGCTGGCGGCCCAGCCGGCCCCGGCCCCGCTGCCGAAGCCCGAGGCGGTGGACGAACCGGTTCCGGCACCCGCGCCGGCCGCGACTCCGCAGGTGGTGGCCGTGGGGCCCACGCACCCGAAGGCCGACGAACCCACCACGACTCGCGTCGCCCCCCGCGACGGAGGCGGGCTGAAGGACGCCATCCTGCGGG